>JAIUNH010000275.1 GCA_020161965.1 Pseudomonadota bacterium | reverse complement strand
CGATCATCGATTCGACCGAGCCGTCGCCATAGGCGCCCTTCAACGGCTCGACGATCATCGGCGTGTTCATCAAGCCGGGCAGCACGCAATTGGCGCGCACGCCGCGCGCGGCATATTCCAGCGCCACCGCTTGGGTGAAGGGGATAACGGCGCCCTTGGTCGTGCTGTAGGCGATATAGGGCACGCCCAAATAGCGAATGCCGGCGATCGACGCGATGTTGACGATCGCACCGCCCTTCCCGCTTGTTTCGAATTGGCGGACCATCGCGGGCAGCACGGCCTTGCAGGTCAAAAACATGCTTTTGAGATTGACCCGCACGACGCGATCCCAATCCGCTTCGTCGAGTTCGACCGGCCCGCCTTTGATAACGATGCCGACATTGTTGTGCAGAATGTCGATGCGCCCCCAGCGTTCGAGGCATGTGCCGACCAGCGTATCGACATCGTGCTTGGCGGCGACATCGGCGGCGAAGACCAGCGCGTCGCCGCCTTCACCGCGAATGATCGCGGCGGTTTCCTCGGCCGCGTCGCGGTTCGAATCGACGCACGCCACTTTTGCGCCTTCGCGCGCATAGAGAACGGCGACGGCCTTGCCGTTGCCCCAGCCGGGACCGGACGCGCCCGCCCCCGTTACAATCGCGGTCTTGCCCGTCAGCCGGCCCATGTCTCCTCCCCGTTACGAAAGGCGTTGGCGCAGTTCCGTTTTTAGTATTTTGCCGTAGGCGTTTTTCGGCAGCGCTTCGACGAAGATATAACGTTTCGGGCGTTTGAAGCGCGCGATGTTGTCAAGGCACAGCGCGTCGAGAATTTCGTGCGTCACGCCATCGTCGCGGCGCACGACGAAGGCGACGACGCTTTCGCCCCATTCGGCATCGACAGCGCCGACGACCGAAACTTCGGCGGCACCGGGATGGCGCTGCAGCACTTCCTCCACCTCGCGCGGATAGATATTCGATCCGCCGGAAATGATGAGATCCTTGGAGCGATCTTTGAGCGTGAGATAGCCGCGCGTATCGAATTCACCGACATCGCCGGTATGCAGCCAGCCATCCTTCAGCGCCTTGGCCGTGGCTTCTTCGTCGCGCCAATAGCCCTTCATGACGCTGTCGCCGCGGACCAGAATTTCGCCGTCTGGCGCCGTGCGTACCTCGACGACCGATTGCGCAATGCCGACCGAGCCCAGGATCGCGTCATCGCCCGCCTTGTGCGCGGCCCCAATCGTCGCGCGCGTCATACCGGTGATGCACATCGGGCTTTCGCCTTGCCCGTAAAGTTGGGCGAAACGATAGCCAAGTTTGCCGATCGCGGCTTTAAGGTCGGCGACATACATCGGCCCGCCGCCATAGACGATGACGCGCAAGTATCCGGGCTCGATGCCCGGATGCTCGACCAGGCGCTTCACCATCGTCGGGGCCGCGAACATCGAGACCTTGTTCCAGCGCCGTCACAGCGCTTGGATTTCGGCGGGATCGAAACCGCCGCTTTCAGGCACCACTTGCGTCGCGCCGATCGCCAGCGTGGGGAACATATAAAGCCCCGAGCCGTGCGACATCGGGGCGGCGTGCAGCAAGCAGCCGCCCGCCTCGGGCGGATCGATATCGATGGCGTAGCTCGTCGCCACCGCCAGCGCGTTGCGATGGGTGATCATCGCGCCCTTGGGCCGCCCGGTCGTGCCGCTGGTGTAGAATAGCCACAGCAGATCGTCGGGTGCCGCATCCGCAAGGCCGATGGGCTCGACGAACAGCCGGTGCCAATCGGCCCCGCCGATTTCCACGCGGCGCGCGTTGGTCCCCGTCGCCGCAACGCTTTCACCAAGGTCGCGCGAATGGAAAACCAGCGCCGCCTGCGAATGGTCGAGGCAATAGGCGAGCTCCTTGGGGTGGAGCTTCACGTTGACCGGCACGGCCGCATAGCCCGCCCACCAGATCGCGTAGATCGCGACTGCATAGTCGGTCGAATTTGCGGCGACGATGGCGATGCGTGTACCCGGCGCGTATCCCAGTGCGCGCAACCCGCCCGCGAGCTTGGCGACTTGGGCGGCCATGCCGGCCCAATCGGCGACGACCGCCGCGCCGCGCCCCAAAGCGGGCCCGCCCGGATCGCGCTTGGCGTTGCGCAGCAGATGGGCGGCGAGGTTCATCGCATCACCCAATCGATGAAACCCAGCGCTTTGGTGACGTGGATCAGGCCCAGGATCACGGCATAGGCGCCGAGCCCAAATACAGCCGCCAAGGCGAAAACTTTGAGGTGCGTCATCCGAGCCGAAAGAGCCTTTCCGCACGGGACTTTACCACCGCGCGCGGACGACGCATTATCCAAGAATAACTTGGACGGAACGTCGAATGGCCAGCAGCAAGGTCAGCCAACAGGAACTCAACCAGGCCGCCACGCTTCACGAGAAGATGGTGCGAGGCATCACGGGCGGCATGCGCCTGGTGCTGTCCTTCAAAATCGCCGAGCGCATGAATATGCGCGGGCGCAATCTTTCGGAAGCGGAACTGGTCGGCGCCTATCTGTGCGAATCCGATTTCGGCGGCGCCAAACTGGTACGCGCCAATCTGTTCGGCGCCGATCTGTCGGGCTGCGACCTGCACGAAGCCGACCTCACCAAGGCCGATCTGCGCGGCGCCCAATTGAAGCGCGCCAATCTTGAACGCGCCAACTTGACCGGGGCGGATATCCGCGACGGCTTCATCATCGTGCGCGACAAGGACGGCAATTTCTCGTACCACAACAACCAGCGTCAGGGTGCGGTCATCACCGACGCGAAGTTCAATCACGCGGATCTGACCAACGCGAAGATGAGCCGCGTGTTCGGGCCGCGCACCGATTTGACCGGCTGCATTCTGCGCGGTGCGGTGCTGCGCGAGGCGGACCTCTCGAATTCCGATTTGTCGGGCGTGGTGCTGACGGGGGCGGATCTCACCAACGCCAATCTCTCCAACTGCATCCTGCACGGCGCCACGCTATCGGGCGCGTTGCTGGAGAACACCAATCTCGACGGCGCGGACCTCACCGCGTCGAATTTCGGCACCAAGGATTTGGCGCGCGTCGACACGTCCAAGGCCGTGCTGCCGGTCAATATCGACAGCCTGGAAAAATCGATCCAGCAGATCTTCATCGATCATCTGGAATGGTTGAAGACCGAAGGGCGCAACGGCGCGCAGGCGGATTTCGAGCGCGTGAACCTCGCCAGCCTCAACGCGCCCGGCGTCAATCTTTCCGCCGGGCGTTTGGGTCTGTCGATCCTGCGCGACGCGAAACTGACCGGCGGCTATTTCCAGATGGCGGATTTCTCCTCCGCCTTCATGTCGAATTGCGATCTGGTGTCGGCGAAGCTTCAGGGCTCGAAGCTCGACAAGGCGACGCTGACCGGCGCGAAGCTGCGCGATGCCGATCTCTCGCCCATGCCGGTCGATACGATGAGCCAGCGCAACTGGAACACGCGCCTGCGCGAGGCCAATCTGTCGGGGGCCGATCTACGCGGCGCCAATCTGCACAAGGCCGATATGGCGGCGGCGGTGTTCCGCCGCGCCGATCTGCGCAACGCCAATCTGAAAGACGCGATCCTCCTGGATTGCGATTTCACCGGTGCGGATCTGCGCGGTGCCGAACTTTCCGGCGCCGACACGCGCGGCACGACCGGTCTCGACAGCGCCCTTTAGGATTTCTCGATCGACGCTTCGAGGCGTTTGGACAAATACCAAGCCAGCGCCATGAACACGACCAGCAGGCCCAAGGCCGTGGTCGTCGCGGTTTCGCCCAACGCCTTGTCGGAGACATGGGCGAAGCCATAGCCGATGCCGACCAGCAAATTCGACCAGATCGCCGCCGACACGAGATTGAGCGCCAGGAACCGGCCACGCGGCATGGTCGACAGGCCGAAGGCGAAGCCCGCCAGCCCGCGAATGCCGTGCGGGTAGCGATAGACGAACATCATCCACCAATGATGCTTGTCGACGACGCGCGCCGCGCGCTCGATCCCGTTGCGCAGACGCGGCATGGAATCGAAAAGCTGCGGCCCGAAGCGGCGTGCGAGCCAAAAGCGCACCTCGTCGCCGACCACACCGCCGGCGAACACGGCCGCGACGGTCGGCCAATACTCCAGGGCGCCGAGCTGCACCGCGTAACCGGCGAATAACGGCATCAGCATGGAGTTCCAGAACGCCCCGGTCGCCACCAGGGTGTAGACGGCGTTGCCGTTGTCGCGAACGAGATCGAGGATTTGCTGGAGATCCATGGGACCGATCAAATGGGGTCAAGCAGGCGCGAAGTCAACTTCTCCGCGCGTTCGGCGGGGACTTGGACCGGCATGTCCAACAGCTTCTGGGCGAAAGCGCGCCCGTCCAAATCGAAGGCGAGATCGTGCCCGCGTCCCGCCCCGGCGACATTCTCGAAGCGATAATGGAACGAGGTCAGGCCCGCGAGTTCCGTCCGGCGCACGGCGCGCGGCCGCAGGAAGGAAAACCACGCGCCGACCTTGGCGGCCGTTGCCCCCGTGCGCACGCTGCGCCAATCGCCGGGATCGCGCAGCGTCAAGGCGACGATCAGCGAACTTCCGACGACGCGCGCACGCGCATGCGCCAACAAGCGAAGCTGGACAAGCGCGCTCATGCCTCGGCCTCCAGCAGGCCGACGCGCGGGCGCACATAGTGTGCTGGGATTTTCGCGGCACTCACCCGCCGCTCGGGATGGATCGACAAACGCACACCGCCCGCTCCCGCCGGACCGAAGCTCGACAGCGATGCGAACTCGGCCAACGCCGCTTCCACCGTTTCCTTCGCCGAAGCGCGCAAGGCCAAGCGCAAGCGCACGTCCTTGCCGGGCATGACGGCGAGATCGGCCGCGCGATCGACGGCGCCGCGCGTCGCGGATTCCACGCCGACGATCTCGACGCGGAAACGCTCGTCGCCGAGCAGCGCCTGCAAGCGCGTTTCCAATTCGCGCGCGGCGGCCATCGCACGCCCCGCCGCCCCCGTACCGCCATAGGCCAACTCGCCCTCGCCCGCGAAACCGGTTTCGAACACCAGCGTGCCGGGCAGATGATCTTGCGCCGCACCGGCTTTGAAGCCCGACAATTTGCCACCGATCAGCGTTACGTCGTCCAGGTCCAGCGTCAAATCGGGATCGGCAATCTCGCGCGGGTTCTCCACACCATCGAGCAGCGACAACGCCAGCGCCGCATGCGCGGGGGCGGCACCGGTCGAAGTTTCGAACGCCAGCGCGCCGTCCTCGGCGATCTCGACCAGTGGCAAACCCGCTTCCGGCAATTTGTCGAAAGCGGGATCGTAAAGATCGCCGCCCGCCGCGCTCGCCCCCGCCGACAAGATGCGCCCCGCGGCGGCGGCGGACGCGAGCCGCGCGTAGTCTTCGACCGGCCAGCGATGGGCATAGCGCGCAAACGCCACGGAAGTCGCCGACGGCGCCAAGGGGCCGCTGACGACGATCTCCGCCCCCTTGGCGAACAACCCGACCAAAGGTGCCGCCCCGAAGCGCACGCTCGCGGCGATCAACGTCGAATCCGGCGGCGGCGGCGGATCGCACGGCGTGCCGAGCAAGCCCGCCCCCGATTGCGTCGCCAAAAGATCGTGGCCTTCGAT
>JAIUNH010000274.1 GCA_020161965.1 Pseudomonadota bacterium | reverse complement strand
AAACCGGCGTCGAGATGATCAACGGCCTGCTGTCCAACGCGCAGGACGTGAACATCATGGGCTCGGTCCCGTTCCTGGCGGGCGTGTCGCGCGGTCAGCCGCTGGTGTTGATCGGCCATCTGCACGGCGACGCGCTGTCGGACAATTATTCGCAAAACAACGCGATCATCACCACGCCGCAAGGCGGCGTGCGCATCGACGATCTGCAAACCCTGCGCGGCAAGAAAGTTGGGCTCGCGCGCGGCACAGGGGCGGAAGGCTATCTGCTCGGCATCCTCGCCCAAGCCGGCCTCAAAGATACCGACCTGACGCTGGTCAACATTCCCCCGGCCAACACCGCGACCGCCTTGCGCCAAGGCGACGTGCAAGCCGTGGCGGCGTGGGAACCTTGGGCGACGGTGACGAAGCTGCGCACGCCCGGCGCCATCGAAGTGATCCGCGGCAACTGCACGGGCTGCTACGATCCGGGCTCGATCCTGACGACGCGCTCGATCATCTCGCAGAAATCCGAGCAACTGCGCCGCTTCATGGTCGCCTTCGCCGAGGCGCATCAATGGCTGCGCCAGAACTACGACGCCGCCGCCGAGATCGACATGCGCTGGATTCCCGGCCTGGACCTCGACGTCGTCAAGGTCGCGATCCGCAACTCGCTCTACGATCTGCGCGTCACCCGCAACTCGATCGACGGCTACAACAAGAAGGCGATCCCCGCCCTCGTCGCCGACAAGCGCATGGCGAAGTCGCTCGACTCCGCCACCGTCATCGACGCGTCGTTCTACAAACACGTCGAAGCCGTGGCGCCGCAGTTCTTCAACGATCTGAAGCCGATCCCGGCAAACCGCCGTCTGTAACGCAACGCGGATGAACACGCCCAAAATCCGCATCGCCGCGCGCGATCTTCGTCTTGAGTATCGGGACGAAACGCGCGGCGAGCATCACCTCGCCGTCCAGAATCTCTCGCTCGACGTCCGGGAAAACGAGTTCCTATGCGTCGTCGGCCCCAGCGGCTGCGGGAAATCGACACTGATCTCGGCGATCGCCGGCTTCCTCAAACCCGTTGCCGGCGAGCTGACGCTCGACGGCAAACGGATCGAGGGGCCGGGAGCGGATCGCGGCGTTGTCTTCCAGGAATATGCTTTGTTGCCCTGGATGACGGTTCTCGACAACGTGGCGCTCGGCCCCAAGCTCAAAGGTGTGCCGAAGACCGAGCGTCACGATCGCGCCCGCCATTATCTGGCGATGGCCAATCTTTCCGATGCGGCGGCGAAGTTCCCGCACGAATTGTCGGGCGGCATGAAGCAGCGCACCGCCGTCGCGCGCACGCTGGCCAACGAGCCGCAAGTGATGCTGATGGACGAGCCCTTCGCCGCCATCGACGCGCAGACCCGCATGACGCTGCAGGAGGAGTTGCTGCGCATCTGGTCGAAAGCGCGGATCACCGTCCTGTTCGTCACCCATAGCGTCGAGGAAGCCTGCTTCCTGGGCGACCGCGTGGCGATCCTCACGCCCGGCCCCGGCCGGGTGAAGGAAATCGTCGATGTGCCGATCGCGCGCGACCGGCGCGATTGGGCGACCCTCGGCGCCGATATCGAATTCGCGCGCATCCGCGACTACGTTCTGGCGTCCGTGCGCGGCGTGGACGGCAAGGCGGCATGAACGCCCGCCATCCTTTGATGCGGCCGCTTTACGCGACCGCCGTTCTGCTGGCGATCGGCCTTGGCTGGATCGCCTGGGGGCAATTGCATGCGCGTGCCCTCACCGGGGCGCTCGACCTCAAACCCGGCAAGGCGCATTTCGCGATCACGCTCGCCTTCGCGCCGGAGGCATTTCACGTGACGCGCCTGCAAGCCATCGGCCGCGTGATCGAGGTGAAGGACGCGACCGTCTTCATGATGGACGTCGCCGCCGCCGATATTCGCGACGTCGCAACGAATTATTGGGTGCGGGAGGTCGCGTCGTGGCCGGGACGCTGACACAGGCACCCCCGCGCGGTCTTCCCTGGTCGCGCCGCCTTGCGCGGCCCGCGAAGGGTGCTGCGGGCATCCTGCTGTTCCTGGCCGCGTGGCAAATCTCGGTGCCGCTGGTCGGGCTCGAGCCCTATTTCTACCCCGGTCCCGCCGATGTCTGGACCGCGTTCGTCGATCTGATGCGTAAGGGCATTCTGCCCGTCTACACGGTCGACAGCTTGTCGCGTTATAGCGCCGGTGTGGGGATCGGCATCGTCGCGGGCGTGTTCTTCGGCGTGCTGATCGGCCTCAACGCGTTTGCCTCAAGGCTGCTGTCGCCCACGATCAACTTCCTGTTCGCGATCGTCGAGGTCGCCTGGATCCCGATCTTCGTAATCTGGTGGGGCTACGGCTACAAGACGATCCTGATCGCACTGACCTATGTCGTGTTCTTCCCCGTCCTCTACAACACGCTGATCGGCGTGCGCACCGTGCCGCAGCCTTTGATCAACGCGGTGCGTGCACTTGGCGGTACGCGGGCGCAGGTGCTGACGCATGTGATCCTGCCCGCCGCCTTGCCCGGCATCATCACGGGTTTGCGCGTGGGTGCCGGCTTCGCCTTTCGTGGCCTGATCTTCGCCGAAATCGTCGCCGCCAAAACCGGGCTTGGCTACCTGATTTTCGAAGGCGCCCAATCGCACCAGACCGCCCGCACCATCGTGGGCATGATCTCGGTCGGCGTGATCTGGCTGCTGATCGACCAGTTCTATCTGAAGCCCATCGAGCGCGCGACGATCGAGCGCTGGGGCCTCGTCACCGACGCCGAGCAACGCGCATGAAGCCATCGAACGCCATTGGGCTTCTGCCTTTCGCGGCGGCGCTGGCCGCCTGGGCGATCGTGCCGATCTACGTCGACTATCCTTCATACATGCTGCCGCCGCTCCCGGACGTGTGGACGCATCTGCTGGAAACACTCGCCGATGGCACGCTCGCCGGGCATGTGCTGAATTCGCTGGGCCGATTGGCGCTGGGCTTCGCCGTGGGGACGGGCATCGCCATTCCGCTGGGCATCGCCATCGCGCTGAACCGCCATGTCGCCGACACGCTGAAGCCGCTGCTGACTTTCCTGCAATCGATCGCGGGCATCGCGTGGGTGCCGCTCGCCATCATCTGGTTCGGCATCGGGATCGGCTCGGTGGTGTTCGTCATCGCCAACACGATCTTCTTCGCCACGCTCTACAACACCGTGATCGGCGTGCAGGCCATCCCGCAAGCGCTGCACCGCGCGGTGCGCTCGCTCGGCGGCAAGGGTTTGAGCCTGGCGAGCGTGCTGATCCTGCCGGGCGCCCTCGTCCAGTTGATCGTCGGATTCCGCACCGCGATGGCCTATGGCTGGCGCGCCTTGGTCGCCGCCGAGATGATCGCGGGCACCAACGGCCTCGGCTACATGACGATCGAAGCGGTGCAATGGTATCGGACCGAGACCGTACTGCTCGGCATGATCGCCATCGGCCTGATCTGGCTGGTCATGGACCGGCTGATCTTCGAACCGATCGAGCGCGTGACCGTGCGGCGCTGGGGCATCGTGCAGCGATGAAGCTTCCGGCCAATCGCTTGGGGCTCGGCGGGGCCGCGCTGGGCGTGTTGTTCGATCCGATCGGCGACGACGCGGCGCGCGCGGTCGTCGCCGCCGCGTGGGATGCGGGCATTCGTGCATTCGACACCTCGCCACTTTACGGCGGCGGCTTGTCGGAAGAACGCTTCGGCGCCGGTTTGAAAGGCCGTTCGCGCGAGGATTACTTCCTGTCGACCAAAACCGGCGTCACGCGGCCTTACGGCCAAGCGGCGGCGCCACCCGGCGGCGCCCGCCGTGCCGCCGATATCTGGGACTATTCCCCCGAAGGGACGAACCGTTCGATTGCACGCAGCTTGGAACGACTCAAGACGGACCGTCTCGACCTCGTCCATCTGCACGATGTCGAAGGCCGCACCGATGCGGCGATGGCCGCCTATCCCGCCCTTGCCGCCTTGCGCGAAAAAGGCGTCGTCGGCGCCATCGGGATCGGCGCCAATCGGATCGATGCGCCACTCGACCTAATGGCGCGCGCGAAATTCGACGCCGTACTGGTCGCCGGGCGCTACAGCCTGCTCGATCAATCGATGCTGGATCTCGTGCCCGTCGCGCGCAAAGCGGGCACGAAGCTGATCGTCGGCGGCGTATTCAATTCCGGCATTCTGGCGACCGGCGCCGTGCCGGGGGCGATGTTCCACTACGACCCAGCACCCGAGCTCGTACTCCAACGCACGCGCGCCATCGAAGCCTTATGCCGCAAGCATGACGTTCCGTTACGCGCAGCGGCGTTGCAATTCCCGCTGGCCCATCCGGATGTCGCGATGCTGCTGCTGGGCCCGCGCCATGTCGACGAGCTCGCCGACAATCTCGCCCTGCTGACCCATCCCATTCCGGCCGCTTTCTGGCGATCGCTGCAAGCGGATGGTTTGGTCAACAAAGGATGCCCGCTGCCGTGATCGACGCCCATATCCATTTTTGGGACCCAAAACGGCGCGATGACATCCTGATCGTACAGCGCGAGCCGTCGCTGAATATCCGCGCGATGCCGGAGGAGTTGGCGCCGTTGCTCGCCGCTGCGGGTGTGGACGCCGCTGTCGCGATCCAATCGGCCCCCAATGGCGACGAAACCGATCATCTGATCGAAACGAGCGCCAAGATGCCGGCGATCAAAGGCGTCGTCGGCTGGGTCGATCTGACGGCACCGGACGTGGCGGCACAACTCGCCGCCTTGGCCAAGCAGCCGAAGGTCAAGGGCGTGCGCGCCATGCTCAACCGCGTCGATGGCGTCGACTGGTTGACACGCCCGACCGCGCAAGCGGGTGTCGCGGCGGTTCACAAGGTGGGCTTGTCGCTGGACCTGATCACCCGCACCGAGCATATCCCGGCCGTGGCGAAAACCGCCGCCGCCTTCCCCGATCTGACGATCATCGTCGATCACGGGGCGAGCCCGCCCAGCGGCAAACCCGGTTTCGCGGATTGGTGCGCCGGGATCGAAACACTCGGCGCGCATCAGCGCGTGTTCACGAAATTCTCGGGCTTCGCCGAGGAAGCCGCCCCCGATTGGACGACCGAAACGCTGGCGCCGGCGCTACGCCATTTGCTGAAATGGTTCGGCCCCGACCGGCTGATGTGGGCGAGCAACTGGCCGGTGATCGATCTGCGCGGTGGTTATGCGCACTGGGTCGCGGAAAGTCGGACGCTGCTCGACGCGGCGGGTTTGAGCGCCGCCGGCCGCCGCGCGATCGAGGAAACGACCGCGCGGACGGCCTATCGGATCGACGTCGCGAAGCGCACGCCATAGCGCCGCCGTTTCGCGGGCCCGGACGGTGGGCGCGACGGGGATCGAACCCCGCGCCCCCTACCGTGCCGCCCCCGCAGACAGCGCATGAATTCAATTGGTTATGGATGAGGTTTCCCGCTGATCGGCCGATGATCTGTGGGAAATATCAAGCGACTCAATTTCTTCTCGCTCGGACCCTGATCTCAGTCCGCAGCGAATTCGCGACGTAGCAAGCCTCGTGGGCACGATGATGCAGCGCCTCGATTTCCTCCGACGCCGGCAGCCGCTCGCTGGCTACGCGCATCGGTGAGGCGTTGGCAC
>JAIUNH010000273.1 GCA_020161965.1 Pseudomonadota bacterium | reverse complement strand
TCGACGCCTATCCGCATCAACTTTCGGGCGGCATGCGTCAGCGCGTGGCGATCGCGATCGCGCTGCTCAACCGGCCATCGCTGATCGTGTGCGACGAACCGACCACGGCGCTGGACGTGTCAATCCAAGCGCAGATCCTGGCGGAGATGCGCGACCTCGCGCGCGATTTCGGCACGGCGCTGATCTGGATCAGCCACGATCTCGCGACCGTGTCGGCCCTCGCCAGCCGTTTGATCGTGATGTATGCGGGCCGCATCGTCGAAGACGGGCCGATCGGTGCGATTTTGCGCGCACCTCGCCATCCCTATACGCGCGGACTTCTCGACTCCCTGCCCTCGATGGCCGCCCCCGGCCAGGAGCTGCGCCAAATTCCCGGCAGCATGCCCTCGCTCGCCAATCTGCCGCCGGGTTGCGCCTTTGCACCCCGCTGCACGCATGCCGATGCGGCTTGCAATGCCGCCCCGCCCGAACAACGCGATGGCGAACGCGGCTGGCGTTGTCACCACCCGCTGGTGCCGGCATGAGCGCGTTGATCGAAACCCGCGATGTCGCCAAACGCTTCCGCGAAGCACCGAGCCTGGGCGATCGTATCGCGCGCTTGGTCGGTGCGGGCGGCGACGAGCGCACCGTCCATGCGGTCGACGGGATCACGCTGTCGGTCGCCAAAGGCGAGGTGCTGGGTCTTGTCGGCGAGTCCGGCTGCGGCAAATCCACGCTCGGCCGAATGATCGCCGGCATTCTGCCGCCCAGCGAAGGTACGGCACTGATCGACGGCGTTCCCGCGATGTCGGACGGCGCGCGGCCGGTGAAGACCACCACGCGCGTGCAGATGGTGTTTCAGGACCCGTTCGCCTCGCTCGATCCGCGCATGCGCATCGGCGACATCATCGCCGAAGGCCCGGTTGCGAACGGAATTATCAAGCCCGGCGAAGCGACCGCGGACGCGGCGCGCTGGCTGTCGATCGTCGGGCTCGATCCGTCGGCCGCGCAACGCTATCCACATCAATTCTCCGGCGGGCAACGCCAGCGCATCGCGATCGCGCGCGCATTGGCGATGCGCCCCGACGCGCTGATCTGCGACGAGCCCGTAGCTTCGCTGGACGTGTCGATCCAGGCGCAAATCGTCAATCTGTTCCTGAAACTGCGGCGAGAACTCGGGCTGACGATGATCTTCATCAGCCACGATCTGTCGCTGGTCCGGCACGTCAGCGACCGCGTGGCGATCATGTATCTGGGCCGCATCGTCGAGATCGGCAATTCGCGCGAGATATTCGCCGCCCCGCGCCATCCCTATACGCGCGCTCTGCTCGACAGCGCACCCGCCTTGCGCCTCGACGGCGAGGACGCCGCCGGGTTCAAACCGATCCGGGGCGAATTGCCGTCGCCCATGGATCCGCCGCCGGGCTGCCATTTCCATGCGCGCTGCCCCTATGCGGACGCGACATGCCGAAGCGTCGCCCCCGTTTTGAACGATGGCGTCGCGTGCCATCATCCGCTGAAGGAAGTCGCGTCATGACCGAACCGTGGCAATGGGAAGAAGCCGAATGGCGCAAACGCGTGGCGAAGGTCCGCGCCGGACGCCGCTTGATGCCCAAGACTTGGCCCGGCGGTGCGCGTTGCGCCGTGGCGTTGTCCTTCGACAGCGACCACGAAACGAACGAACTACGCGATGGCGGCGTTTCAATCGGCCGCATGTCGTGGGGCGAATACGGCGTGCGCCAAGGCGTGCCGCGCATTCTGTCGGCGTTGGCGAAGGCAAGCATCCCGGCGACGTTCTTCGTGCCGGCGGTCGCGGCCTTGCTGCATCCCGAGGAGCAGCATCGCGTGATCGGCGAGGGTCATGAAATCGGCCTGCATGGCTGGATCCACGAGCTCAATTCCAACCTGCCCGAAGCGGTCGAGCGCGATCTGCATTTGCGCGCCGCTGACACGCTGGAAAAACTGCTGGGCAAGCGCGCCGTCGGCATGCGCACGCCATCCTGGGATTTCTCGCCCGCGACGTTGAAAATCCAGCGCGAGATGGGCTTGCTCTACGATTCCTCGCTGATGGCCGACGACGATCCCTACGAATTGATCGAGAACGGCGAGCCGACCGGCATCGTCGAACTGCCCGTCGAATGGATCCGCGACGACGCACCTTATTTCAATATGAACCGTTTCGCGGCGTTGCGGCCCTATACCCCACCGCCCGCCGTGCTCGACATTTTCCGGCGCGAATTCGATCGCGCGTGGGAGGAAGGCGGCTTGTTCCTGCTGACCATGCACCCGCATGTGATCGGCTACCGGTCGCGGATCTTCATCCTCGAGGAACTGATCGCCCATATGAAGGCGAAAGGCGGATGCTGGTTCGCGACGCACGAGCAAGTCGCGCGCGCCTGCAAAGTAGCCTGACGATCAGACCGCCGGCGCAAGGCGCGCGAAGGCCAGCTCCGCCGCCGCCAAATCGACCAGCGAGCAGCCGACCGATTTGAATGCCGTGATCTCGTCCCGCGACGTTCGCCCGGCGGCCTTGCCGCCGGTCAGATCGAACAGATCGCCGCGGATATCTTCCGCTCGCAATGCGCCGCTGGCGATCCCTTGCACGATCTCGCCCGCTTCTTTCATCGCGCCCGCGCGCGTATCGACGTGAACACTGGCGCGTGTCAACGCTTCGTCGTCGGCTTCGCGCATCGTCGGCGTGAAGGCACCGACGAGGTCGAGATGGCTGCCCGGCTTCAGCCATCGGCCGAAAATCAACGGATCGCGCGCCAGCGTCGCGCAGGAAACGATATCCGCGCGCTTGGCTTCGGCTTCCGGATCCGTCGTCGCGACCCCATCCAGACCGGTGTCCCGCAATTTCCGCGCGACGGCCTCGGCCTTGTCGGCATCCCGCCCCCAGATCGCGATCGACCCAAGCGGGCGGACCGACGCATGCGCGGCGGCGAGCAGCGGCGCGAGACGGCCCGTGCCCATGACGAGAAGACGATTCGCATCGGGACGCGACAGATAGGTCGAGGCGAGTGCCGAAACCGCCGCCGTCCGCCGCGCGGTCAATTCGCCGGCGTCGAAATTCGCGACCGGCCGGCCGTTGCGCGCGTCGATCAGCAGATAATGCGCGTTGACCGCGGGCAAGCCGCGCGCCCCGTTGCCGGGAAACACGGTGACGGTTTTGATCCCGACATAGGCGCCCGCCGTCCAGGCCGGCATCAGCAGCAACGTGGCGTCGGCCTCGCCGGGTACGGGAATCGCGTAATGCGGGCGCGTCGGGCTCGCGGTGTCGCGTTGAAATCCGGCGCGCAACGCGTCGATCAAGGCCGGCCAGTCCAAGGATTTGGCGATATCGCTCTCGGTGAAATACTGCATTCTGTTCCTGGCAGGACGAGGATTTTTTCAGCGACGGAAGTTCGCTTCGGACACGAACAGCTCTTCCGCCGGCATCGCGCGGGCGGACAGGCCTTGCGCATGGACATAGCGCGGCACGGCATCGATCGCGGCGCGATTGGCCGCCATGCCGTAGGACCAAAAATCGTCGCCCATCAGCGCGACGGTTTCCGTATAGGCTTCGGTCACCCAGGGTAGCGAAATCGCGAGCGCGCCGGGCGAATAGAGATCGGCGATGGCGAGGCGCTTGGCTTCGACGAAAGCGTCGTAGAGCGCGCGCACGAAACTCGGGTTCCGCGCGGCCAGATCGCGCTTCACGACCATCGCATGCATGATCGGGAAAATGCCGGTGCGCTTGAAGTAATCGCGCTCCAACGCCGGATAATCGGGGAACAGCCGCGCGACATGCGGATGCTTCTCAACGAAGCAGCGCGGCGGCTGGTAATCGAACAACCCATCGATCTCGCCTGCTGCCAGCATGTCCGACAGCAGCTTGCCCTCGGTGACGGGCTTGACGTCGTAGCCCGCCGGCAAGACCGGCACGTCGATCTTCGCGCGTTCCTTATGATCGATATCGCCGACGCGCCAAATCATCTCTTGCGCGCGCACGCCGTATTCGTCTT
Source organism: Pseudomonadota bacterium (assembly GCA_020161965.1). Taxonomy (GTDB): domain Bacteria; phylum Pseudomonadota; class Alphaproteobacteria; order CACIAM-22H2; family CACIAM-22H2; genus Tagaea. The sequence continues at coordinate 1,652 of JAIUNH010000273.1, read as the reverse complement.
CCAGCATTCCGCGCGCGACCAGCGACGCCGTGTTGGCGTAGTTGCGCACGCCGAACACCTTGCCGCGCAGATCGGCGGGGCCCGCAATGCCGCGATCGCTGCGGACATAGATCGCCGAATGGCGGAACAGCCGCGACGGGAAGATCGGCAAAGCGATATAGGGCGAATTTCCTTTCGCCACATCGATCGTATAGCGGCAATAGGAAAGCTCGACCGCGTCGAACTCCGCTTTCGTCAGCGCGCGGACGAACATATCTTCGTGATCGAGCGCCAACATGCGCGTCGCGTAGCCTTCGACCTTCACGCGCCCGTCGATCAAAGGGCGCGTGCGGTCGGCGGGGCTGAAGGCGACCGTGAAAGGGCCGCCGGTCATGCCGCGAAGATGCGAACGTCGGCGGGATCGATACGCAGGCGCAACGCCCCACCCGCCCCCGGCGCCCGGCTGGTCGGCATGCGGCTGCGCAGCATATGCTCGGTGCCTTGCGGCACCACGTCGAACTCGGTGCTTTCGCCCGCGAAGCGGCGCTCGCGCACTTGGGCTTCGAACAGATTGATCGCGGGCGCATCCGCGCCCGCCGGCTCGATCCGGTCGGGCCGCACGAACACATCGACCGGGCCGCTCGCCTTATCGGCCGACAGCAGCGTGCCGGCCGGCGTTTCGACCGCGGTCAACCCTTCCGGACCCGGCTTCGCCGTGCCTTTCAGCACGTTGGCGCCACCGATCAAGCGCGCGGTGAAGGCCGAGCGCGGGCGATAGAACAGATCGTCCGGCGTGCCGATCTCGACGAACTTGCCTTCCGACATGACGGCGATGCGATCGGACATCGACAAGGCTTCGGTCTGATCGTGGGTCACGTAAACCGTGGTCACGCCGATGCGCCGTTGCAGCGACAGCAACTCACCGCGCATATGATCGCGCAACGCGGCATCGAGATTGGACAGCGGCTCGTCGAGCAACAGCACGCTGGGATCGGCGACGATGGCGCGGGCCAGCGCCACGCGCTGCTGTTGACCGCCGCTGAGGCGCGAAGCGTAGCGTCCCTCGAACGCCGACAGCCCCACGATGTCCAGCGCCGTGCGCGCGCGTTCCTTGGCGCGATCCTCGCGGCGCACTTCCAGCGGGAACGTCACGTTCTCCAGCACGGTCATATGCGGCCAGATCGCGTAGGACTGGAACACCATCGACAGACGCCGCTTGTTCGGCGGCACGACCAAGCCTTCATCCGCCGAAAACACTTTCATGCCGTCGATCGAAATCTCGCCCGCATCCGGCGTTTCGAGACCCGCAAGGCAGCGCAGCAGCGTGCTTTTTCCGCAGCCGCTGGGCCCGAACAGCGTAAAAAATGTGCCCTTCGCCACGTCGAGCGTCAGCCCGTCCAGCGAATTGGCGGTGTTGCCGGGGAAGCGTTTGCCGATGGCGGCGATCGAGATCATTTGCGCTCCGTGACTTGGGTGCCGGCCAATCTGGCGAGCCACGAGAAGGCGGCGATCAAGGCGGCGAGCACCACGATCACCATCGTGACATAGGCGGCGAGTTTGTTGAAATTGCCCGTGTCCCACATGTCGAGCACGAGAACGGAGAAGACTTGCGTGCCGGGTGCGGACAGGAAGATCGACGCGGCGTATTCGCGGAACGACCGCAAGGCGACGTA
>JAIUNH010000272.1 GCA_020161965.1 Pseudomonadota bacterium | reverse complement strand
CGACGCGGGGTCGCCACGCCAATCGGCCCCCAGCTTGTCGATCTCGTCGAGCAGGAAGAAGGGATTCGAAGACTTCGCCTTCTTCATGCCCTGGATGATCTTGCCGGGCATCGAACCGATATAGGTCCGGCGATGGCCGCGGATCTCCGCCTCGTCGCGCACGCCGCCGAGCGACACGCGCACGAAGTTACGGCCCGTCGCCTTCGCGATGGACTTGCCGAGCGAGGTCTTGCCCACGCCGGGCGGGCCGACGAGGCACAGGATGGGGCCGCGCAGCTTCACCGTGCGCTCCTGCACGGCCAAGTATTCGACGACGCGCTCCTTGACCTTCTCCAGACCGTAATGGTCGGCGTCGAGCACCTTGGCGGCGTTCTTGACGTCGCGCTTGATCTTGGTGCGCTTCTTCCACGGGATCGTCAGGATCCAGTCGAGATAGTTGCGCACCACCGTCGCTTCGGCCGACATCGGGCTCATCGAGCGCAGCTTCTTCAGCTCCGCCATCGCCTTGTCGCGCGCGTCCTTCGACAGCTTGGTCTTCTTGATCCGCTCTTCGAGTTCCGACGCCTCGTCCTTGCCGTCGTCCTGCTCGCCCAGCTCCTTCTGGATCGCCTTGAGCTGTTCGTTCAGATAGTACTCGCGCTGCGTCTTCTCCATCTGCCGCTTCACGCGGTTGCGGATGCGCTTTTCCACCTGCAGGACGCCGATCTCGCCTTCCATCGCGCCGTAGATCTTCTCCAGGCGCTGGGAAACGGTGTCGATGTCGAGAAGCTCCTGCTTCTCGGCGATCTTCAGCGCGAGATGCGAGGCGATCGTGTCCGCGAGCTTGCCCGGCTCGTCGATCTGATTGACCGACACCAGCACTTCGGCGGGATCTTGCGGTTGAGCTTGATGTACTGCTCGAACTGGCTGACGGCCGTGCGCACGAGCGCTTCCATCTCCGCCGCCGGACCCGTCTTGTCGGGCATCGCTTCGGCATAGGCCTGGAAGAAATTCGGGTTCTCGACCCATTTGGACACGCGCGCGCGCGTACCGCCCTCGACCAGCACCTTCACCGTGCCGTCGGGCAGCTTCAGCAATTGCAGCACCGTGCCGATCGTGCCGACTTCGTAGATGTCGTCGGGCTGCGGATCGTCTTGCGCCGCGTTCTTCTGGGCGACGAGCAGGATCTGCTTGTCGTCCTTCATCACGTCTTCGAGCGCACGGACCGACTTCTCGCGGCCGACGAACAACGGCACGATCATGTGCGGGAACACGACGATGTCGCGCAACGGCAGTACCGGATAGAGCGTCCCGCTTGTGCTTTCCATGGAACCCGTAACTCCTGAATGAAGCCCGCTTTCGGCCATCCCTCGCTGACGAGCGAACGGCGCACGCGTCTTCGACGACGATAAAAGCGCCCTGACGCGGGCGCCCATGGGATGAAAGTTGGGCCCGAAGCGGCCGGGGATCAAGCCCGACTCGCAAGGGGGCCGGCGACGCGCCTTCTAAGGGCGCGCCGCCCTACGCCTTGGACTTACGCCGAAGCGCCGCCGACTTGCTGGGGCATGGCGCGATCGCCGTGCACTTGCAAGGGCTTGGCGCGGCCTTCGACGACCTCGCCATTGATCACGACTTCTTCGATGCCGGTCATGCCGGGCAGATCGAACATCGTGTCGAGCAGAATGCCTTCCATGATGGAACGCAGGCCGCGCGCACCCGTTTTGCGCTGGATCGCCTTGCGCGAGATGGCGCGCAACGCGTCTTCCGCGAAGGTGAGCTTGATGCCTTCCATCTCGAACAGGCGCTGATACTGCTTCACCAGCGCGTTCTTGGGCTTTTGCAGAATGTCGATCAGCGCGTCTTCCGACAGGTCCGACAACGTCGCGACCACCGGCAGACGGCCGATGAACTCCGGGATCAGGCCGAAGCGCAGCAGATCCTCGGGCTCGACTTCGCGCAGGATGTGGCCCGCGGTCCGTTCCTCGGGCCCGCGCACATCGGCACCGAAACCGATCGACGTGCCGCGCGAGCGCTGCGCGATGATCTTTTCCAGGCCCGCGAACGCGCCGCCGCAGATGAACAGGATGTTGGTCGTGTCGACCTGCAGAAATTCCTGCTGCGGATGCTTGCGCCCGCCTTGCGGCGGCACGGAGGCGATCGTGCCTTCCATGATCTTGAGCAGCGCCTGCTGCACGCCTTCGCCCGACACGTCGCGCGTGATCGACGGGTTTTCGGATTTGCGGCTGATCTTGTCGACTTCGTCGATATAGACGATGCCGCGCTGCGCACGCTCGACGTTGTAGTCGGCGGCTTGCAGCAAACGCAGGATGATGTTCTCGACGTCCTCGCCCACGTAACCGGCTTCGGTCAGCGTGGTCGCGTCGGCCATCGTGAACGGCACGTCGATGATGCGCGCCAGCGTCTGCGCCAGCAGCGTCTTGCCGCAGCCCGTGGGGCCGACGAGCATGATGTTCGACTTGGCGATCTCGACTTCCGCGCCCTTCCCGCCATGGGCGAGGCGCTTGTAGTGATTATGCACGGCCACCGACAGCACGCGCTTGGCGTGGAACTGGCCGATCACGTAATCGTCGAGAACGGTGCAGATGTCCTTCGGCGTGGGCACGCCGTCGCGCGACTTCACGAGGGTGGTCTTGTGCTCCTCGCGAATGATGTCCATGCACAATTCGACGCATTCATCGCAGATGAATACGGTCGGGCCCGCAATCAGCTTGCGGACCTCGTGCTGGCTTTTGCCGCAGAACGAGCAGTACAGCGTGTTCTTGGAATCGCCCGAGGACTTGTTCATCGGTTCTCCGTCAGACCCGGCGCCCGAATTCGGACTCCGGTATTGCGGGGATGTTAGCCCCGCGATGGCCTTGCAGCAACAATACCACCCGGGCGAACCGAGCGGGAACGATACGCGTTAACCCTACTGTTTACGCGGCTTTGCTGCCCTCGTCGGCGCGCGGCGGGCGCTGAACGACGACTTCGTCGATCAGGCCGAAGGCCTTCGCCTCCTCGGGGTTCATGAAGCGGTCGCGTTCCAGCGCCTGCTCGATCGCTTCGAGCGTCTGGCCGGTGTGGCGGACATAGATCTCGTTCAGGCGCTTGCGCAGGCTGAGGATTTCGCGCGCCTGGATTTCGATGTCGGTCGCCTGGCCTTGGGCGCCGCCCGACGGCTGGTGGACCATGATGCGCGAATTGGGCAGCGAGAAACGCTTGCCCTTGGCGCCGGCGGCGAGCAGCAGCGAGCCCATCGACGAGGCTTGGCCGATGCACACCGTCGCCACGTCGGGGCGGATATATTGCATCGTGTCGTACATCGCGAGACCCGACGTCACCACGCCGCCCGGCGAGTTGATGTAGAGCGAGATGTCCTTCTTCGGATTCTCGCTTTCAAGGAACAGCAGCTGCGCGCAGATCAGGCTGGCGATGCCGTCATTGACGGGACCGACCATGAAAATGATCCGCTCCTTCAACAGGCGCGAGTAGATGTCGAAGGCACGCTCGCCGCGCGCGGTCTGTTCGATGACCATCGGCACGAGGGCGTTCATCTGCACGTCGATCGACATTGGGGTGTGCTCCTGCGCCTAACGCGCCTGAAAACGAAAAGGGCCTTCGGAACCATTTAGGTCCGAAAGCCCCCTTCGATCAAGAGATGGGGAAAAAGAAGCCGGATCAGGCGGCTTCGTCTTCCTTGAACAGTTCCTCGACGGTAACCGGCTTATCGGTGACCTTGGCGAGTTCGAGGATGAAATCGACGACCTTCTCCTCGAAAATCGGCGCGCGCAGCTGGGCGAGCAATTCCGGATTCGAACGGTAGAACTCGACGACCTGGCGTTCCTGGCCGGGGAAGCGGCGGACCTGCTCGCCCAGCGCCCGGTTCACTTCGTCCTGCGTGACCTGCACGTCGTTGGCGCGGCCGACTTCGGCGAGCAGCAGGCCCAAGCGCACGCGGCGAAGTGCGATCGCCTTGTACTCGTCCTTCAGCTGGTCGTCGGTCTTGCCCTTGTGTTCCGGATCCTCGACGCCGCGCTTGCGGTCGGCTTCGACCTGACCCCAGATCTGCTGGAATTCCATTTCGAGCATGCCGGGCGGCACTTCGAAATTATGCGCGTCCGACAGCTTGTCGAGCAACGCGCGCTTCACCTTGGCGCGCGCGGCGCGCTGGTAGTCGCGCGCGAGCTGGTCCTTCACGACCTTCTTGACGGTTTCCAGATCCTCGAAGCCGAGGCCCTTGGCGAATTCGTCGTCGATCGTCACGGGCAGCGGCTCGCGCAGCTCCTTGATCTCGACCTTGAAGGTCGCCTGCTTGCCGGCGAGCTTTTCCGAACCGTATTCGGCCGGGAACGTAACGTTCACGTCGACCTTGTCGCCGGCCTTCTTGCCGACGAGCTGGGCTTCGAAGCCCGGGATGAACTGGTTGGAGCCGAGTTCGAGCGGGTGGTCGTTGCCCTTCCCGCCCGGGAACGCTTCGCCGTCCATGAAGCCTTCGAAATCGATCACGGCGGTGTCGCCGAGCTTGGCTTCGCGCGCGGCCTCGACCTTCTGGGTCTTGCGCTGCGAGGTCGCGAGGCTGTCGAGCGCCTTGGCGATTTCGGCGTCGCCCGGTTCGGCCTTCGGACGTTCCAGATCGATCGTCTTGAAATCGACCGGCACGATTTCCGGCAGCACTTCCAGCGACACCGTGTATTCGAGATCCTTGCCCTCGTCGAACGAGGTCACTTCGATCTTCGGCTGCATCGCGGGCTTCAGATTGCGCTCGAGCAGCGCCTGGCTCGTCGTGTCCTGCACCGCGCGCTGGAGCACGTCGCCCATCACCGACTGGCCGAAGCGCTTCTTGATGACGCCCTTGGGCGCCTTGCCCGGACGGAAGCCCGGCAGATTCGCCTTCTTGGCGACGTCGTCGAGTTCGACGTCAATCTTCTGGGCGATGTCGGCGGCCGAAACGACGACCTTGTAGCCGCGCTTGAGACCTTCGTTGAGCGTTTCGGTGACTTGCATGGATTGAAAACTCGTTTGTCGTTGGGGCGCCGGAGGCTCGATCGCGCGGGCGAGGCTGGTGCGGGCGGAGGGACTTGAACCCCCACGACTTTCGTCACAAGAACCTAAATCTTGCGCGTCTACCAGTTTCGCCACGCCCGCTTGTCGCCGGATTTGGGCCCAGCGTCGAACCCCAGCGGCGTTCGGGCGCCTCTCCTACCCGTACCCCCTATTTCCGTCAACCCGGCGCGCGACAGCATCACCCCCTGTAACATTGGACGATTATGTTTTGGGGTATCGAAAAACGCATGCTGCGACGCAAAATTAGGCGTCAGTTTGCAAGTCTATTCCCATGAAAAGCAAATTTTGCGTTTTTGCACAACCCATTAACTCATGTTCGGAATTTCGAATTCTATAAATATGTCAATGCCATGAAAGGACTGTCTGCGAGGTTGGACGCGAAAATACACTGTCATTATGTTACAGGAATCGAGCGACTTTGCTAAAATTTTTAGCAGAATCCGGGGGAATTCTCCCCTGACATGCCGGCAGAAGACCGGCCGCTGGGAGCCTAAACAATGTCGAATTCGATTAACACCAACGTCGGCGCCCTCGTTGCGCTCGCTTCGTTGCGCACCACGCAGTCGGCCTTGTCCGTCGCCTCCAAGCAGGTGC
>JAIUNH010000271.1 GCA_020161965.1 Pseudomonadota bacterium | reverse complement strand
CAAAGGTCCGGACCGCAAGGTCACGCCGCCGACGCGCGGCGAGATGAAGCGCTCGATGGAAGCGCTGATCCATCACTTCAAGCTTTATACCGAGGGCTATCACGTGCCCGCGGGCGAGACCTACACCGCCGTCGAAGCGCCCAAGGGCGAGTTCGGCGTGTATCTCGTCGCCGACGGCACGAACAAACCCTATCGCTGCAAGATCCGCGCACCCGGTTTCGCGTTCCTGCAGGCGATGGATTTCCTGGCCAAGGGCCACATGTTGGCCGACGTCGTCGCGATCATCGGTTCGCTCGACATCGTGTTCGGAGAAGTCGATCGATGAGCGGCGCAAACCACTCTCACGTCGAACAGCCGGCGAGCTTCGTCTTCACGCCCGAGTATTTGGCGCGTGCGCAGCGCATCATCGCCAAGTATCCGCCGGGCCGTCAGGCCAGCGCCGTGCTGCCGCTGCTCGATCTCGCGCAACGTCAGCACCATAATTGGCTGCCGCGCGCGGCGATGGATTACATCGCCGGCTTGCTCGATATGGCGCCGATCCGCGTCTACGAAGTCGCGACTTTCTATTCGATGTTCAACCTCGCCCCCGTCGGCAAGTGGTTCCTGCAAGTCTGCACGACCACGCCGTGCTGGCTGCGCGGTTCCGACGAAGTGATGGCGGCGTGCGAGCGCAAGCTCGGCATCAAGGGCCAGCAGGACGCGTCGTTCCTGCATTCGGCCGACGGCCAGTTCACCGTGCGCGAAGTCGAATGCTTGGGCGCTTGCGTCAACGCGCCGATCATTCAGGTGAACGACGATTTCTACGAGGACCTCGACGGTCCGCTGACCGAAAAGCTGATCGACGCGCTGCGCAGCGGCCAAGTGCCGCCCAAGGGCTCGATGAAGGGCCGTCAGCATTCGATGCCCGAAGGCGGGCGCACGTCGCTGACCGAGTTTGCGGCCAAGACGGGTGCGGGAGAAGATTGATGCTGCAGGACAAGGACCGCATCTTCACCAATCTCTATGCCGACGGCGACTGGGGCCTGAAAGGCGCCATGGCGCGCGGCGATTGGGATGGCACGAAGGACATTCTCGCCAAGGGCCGCGATTGGATCATCAAGGAAGTCCAGGATTCCGGCTTACGCGGGCGCGGCGGTGCGGGCTTCCCGACCGGCATGAAATGGTCGTTTATGCCGAAGAAGTCGGATGGCCGTCCGCATTACTTGGTCGTCAACGCCGACGAATCCGAACCGGGTACGTGCAAGGATCGCGAGATCCTGCGCCACGATCCGCATAAGCTGGTCGAAGGCTGCCTGATCGCCGGTTTCGCGATGGGCGCCAATGCCGCTTACATCTATGTGCGCGGCGAGTTCTACAACGAAGCCTCCAATCTCGAGCGCGCGGTTCAGCAGGCTTACGACGCCAAGCTGCTCGGCGACGACGCGTGCGGCTCGGGCTGGAAATTCGACGTCTTCGTCCATCGCGGTGCCGGCGCCTATATCTGCGGCGAAGAAACCGCGTTGATCGAATCCCTCGAAGGCAAGAAGGGCCAGCCGCGCCTGAAGCCGCCGTTCCCGGCGGGTGTGGGGCTTTACGGTTGCCCGACGACGGTCAACAACGTCGAATCCATCGCCGTCGCGCCGACGATCATCCGTCGCGGGGCCGCGTGGTTCGCCGGTATCGGCCGGCCCAAGAATTCGGGCACGAAGCTGTTCTGCATCTCCGGCCATGTGAACAAGCCTTGCACGGTCGAAGAAGCGATGAGCATTCCGCTGAAGGAACTCATCGAGAAGCATTGCGGCGGCGTGCGCGGCGGCTGGGACAATCTGCTTGCGGTCATTCCGGGCGGTTCGTCGGTGCCCGCGTTGCCGAAATCGATCTGCGACACGGTGCTGATGGATTTCGACGCGCTGCGCGAGCATCGCTCGGGCCTGGGCACGGCCGCCGTGATCGTCATGGACAAGTCGACGGACATCGTGAAGGCGATCGCGCGTCTGTCGCGCTTCTACATGCACGAAAGCTGCGGCCAGTGCACGCCGTGCCGCGAAGGGACGGGGTGGCTCTACCGCGTCATGCAGCGCATGGTGAAGGGCCAGGCCGATCTTTCCGAGATCGACATGCTGGAGGAAGTCACCCGCCAGATCGAAGGTCACACGATCTGCGCGCTGGGCGACGCGGCCGCATGGCCCGTGCAGGGCTTGATCCGCAATTTCCGCCCGCACATGGAACAGCGCATTCGCGACTATAAGGCGGCGCTCACCGCCCAGGCCGCCGAGTAACGGGAAGCGAACGATGCCGAAAGTCACCATCGACGGCGAAACGATCGAAGTGCCCGCGGGCATCACGGTCCTCCAAGCCTGCGAAATCGCGGGCGCGGAAGTGCCGCGCTTTTGCTATCACGAGCGCCTGTCGGTCGCCGGCAATTGCCGCATGTGCCTCGTCGAGATGGAGAAGAGCCCGAAGCCCGTCGCGTCCTGCGCGATGCCGGTCGCCGAAGGCCAAGTCATCAAGACCGATACGCCGCTGGTCAAGAAGGCCCGCAACGGCGTGATGGAATTCCTGCTGATCAACCATCCGCTCGATTGCCCGATCTGCGATCAGGGCGGCGAATGCGATTTGCAGGATCAGGCGATGTCCTACGGCAAGGACAGCAGCCGCTACCACGAAAACAAGCGCGCCGTGGCCGACAAGGAAATCGGGCCGCTGGTCAAGACGACCATGACGCGCTGCATCCACTGCACGCGTTGCATCCGTTTCTCGACCGAAGTCGCGGGCAACGAGGAACTCGGTGCCGTGTTCCGCGGCGAGCATATGGAAGTCGACACTTATGTCGAGAAGGCGCTGACCAGCGAACTCTCCGGCAATATCGTCGATTTGTGCCCGGTCGGCGCGCTCACCTCGAAGCCCTACGCCTTCACGGCGCGGCCGTGGGAATTGCGCAAGACGGAATCGATCGACGTGTTCGACGCGCTGGGCGCCTCGATCCGCGTGGACGCGCGCGGCGGCGAAGTGCTGCTCGTTCTGCCGCGCCTCAATGAAGAAACGAACGAGGAGTGGATCGGCGACAAGTCGCGCCACGCCGTCGATGGGTTGAAGCGCCAGCGCCTCGACCGTCCGTATTTGCGCAAAGACGGCAAGCTCCAGCCCGTGTCGTGGGCCGAAGCGCTGACCGCCGCCGCCGCGAAGCTGAAGGGCGTTCCTGCGTCGCGCATCGGCGCCATCGCCGGCGATCTCGCCGACGCTGAATCGGTCGCGGCGTTGAAAGACATTCTCGCCGGGCTCGGCGTTGCCAATCTCGATTGTCGCCAGGACGGCGCCAAGATCGATCCGGCCAACCGTGCGTCGTGGCTGTTCAACTCGACCGTCCAAGGCATCGAAGATGCCGACGCGATCCTGCTGATCGGCGCCAATCCGCGCTGGGAAAGCCCGGTGCTGAACGCGCGCATCCGCAAGCGCTATCGCGCCGGTGGCGTGAAGATCGCCGCGATCGGGCCGCAGCTCGACCTGCGTTACAAATACGAATATCTGGGTGCGGGCCCGACGACGCTCGCCGATGTCGCTTCCGGCAAGAACGCGTTCTTCGAGACTTTGAAGAACGCGCAGAAGCCGATGCTGATTATCGGCATGGGCGCACTCGCGCGCGCCGATGGTGCGGCCGTGTTGGCCCTCGCGGGTGAACTCGCCGCCAAGGCTGGCGTGGTCAAGGACGGCTGGAACGGCTTCAACGTGCTGAACACCGCCGCAGGCCGCGTGGGCGCGCTCGAACTCGGCTTCGTGCCGGGAACGAATGGCCGCGACGTCGCCGGTATCGTCGACGGGGCAGGCAAGGGCGAGATCGATGTCGTCTATCTGCTCGGTGCCGACGAAATCGACACGTCGAAGCTCGGCAAGGCGTTCGTGATCTATCAAGGCCATCACGGCGACAAGGGTGCGCATCGCGCCGATCTGGTCCTGCCGGGTGCCGCCTATACCGAAAAGAACGCGACCTATGTGAACGTCGAAGGCCGCGCGCAGCACGCGCGCATCGCCGTGTTCCCGCCGGGCGAAGCGAAGGAGGATTGGAAGATCCTGCGCGCGCTGTCCGACGCGTTGAGCGCCAAGCTGCCTTACGACACGCTGTCGCAACTGCGCGCGCGCTTGGCGAAAGCCTCGCCCGTGTTCGCCGAAATCGAAACCGCCCATCCGGCCGCCACGCTCGGCGCGCCGGGCAAGGCGGGCAATGTCGATCCGGCGGCGTTCGTCTCGCCGATCGACAATTACTATATGACCGACCCGATCAGCCGCGCCTCGGCGACGATGGCCGAATGCACCCGGGTCTACGTGAAGGGCGAAGCGCCCCGGACCGGTACGCATGGCTGAGAACGATCTCCTCTGGGGCGTGATCGTCCCCGGCGCCATCATCATCGCGAAGATCCTCGCGATCGTGGTGCCGCTGCTCGTTTGCGTCGCCTTCCTGACGCTGGCGGAACGTAAAGTCATCGGCGCGATGCAACTGCGCAAAGGTCCGAACGTCGTCGGGCCCTTCGGTTTGTTGCAGCCCTTCGCCGACGGCTTGAAGCTGCTGCTGAAGGAAACCATCGTGCCGACCGGCGCCAACCGGTTCGTGTTCATGATGGCGCCGATGGTGACGTTCCTGCTCAGCCTCGTCGCCTGGGCGGTGATCCCGTTCGATTACGGCGTCGTGCTGTCCGATCTGAACGTCGGCATCCTCTATCTCTTCGCGATCTCGTCGCTGGGCGTCTACGGCATCATCATGGCCGGCTGGGCGTCGAACTCGAAATACGCGTTCCTGGGCGCCATGCGCTCGGCCGCGCAGATGGTGTCCTACGAAGTCTCGATCGGCTTCGTCATCATCACCGTGCTGCTGTGCGCCGGCTCGCTGAACCTGACCGACATCGTGATGGCGCAGAAGAACGTCTGGTTCGCGTTGCCGCTGTTCCCGATGTTCGTGATCTTCTTCATCTCGGCCTTGGCCGAAACGAACCGCTCGCCCTTCGACTTGCCCGAAGGCGAGTCCGAAATCGTCGCCGGTTACTTCGTCGAATATTCGTCGATGAGCTTCGCGCTCTTCTTCCTCGGTGAATACGCGGCGATGATCCTGATGAGCGGGATGACCACCATCCTGTTCCTGGGCGGCTGGCTGCCGCCGGTCGATGTGGCGCCGCTCAACTGGATTCCGGGCCCGATCTGGTTCGCGATCAAGGTCGCGTTCTGCCTGTTCGTGTTCCTGTGGGTGCGCGCGACGATGCCGCGCTACCGCTACGACCAACTCATGCGTCTCGGCTGGAAGGTGTTCCTGCCGTTCTCGCTGTTCTGGGTGATCCTGACCGCCGGCGTGCTGATGGCCACCGGCTGGGTGCCGCGCTGAGGGGATGGGGAGAAAGACAATGGCCACCGGCCTCGACCGCGCCGCGAAATCGCTGCTCCTGTCCGAACTCGTGACGGGCATGGCGTTGACCTTGAAGTATTTCTTCAAGCCGACCGTGACGATGAACTACCCCTACGAGAAGGGCCCGATCTCGCCGCGCTTCCGCGGCGAGCATGCGCTGCGCCGTTACGCCTCGGGCGAAGAACGCTGCATCGCCTGCAAATTGTGCGAAGCCGTGTGCCCCGCGCAGGCGATCACGATCGAAGCCGAGCCGCGCGACGACGGCAGCC
>JAIUNH010000270.1 GCA_020161965.1 Pseudomonadota bacterium | reverse complement strand
CACGCAAAGCGCCTCCCGTCCGGTGAAATTACGGCGGCGAGTCTAACAGCGCGACCGGGGCCGCGGGAATTGCCGCGATCGGGCGCGCGGGCCGAAATTCCTCCGGCGGACGCTACCCCGTAGCGTCTATCGTTTCGATCGCAGGCGCGGCGGCCCGAAATTATGCGGGTCGAGTGCGGCGTCGGGCGGGCCGCCGGGCGCAACGGGGCGGGCCGGATATTTGCCCATGCTGAGCACGCGGTCGTACATCACGAGCCCGCCGGCCAGCGCCACGTTGACGCAGAACTTGGTCGGGATCTTGATCACGTATTCGCAAAGTTTGGTCGCTTCGGGCGACAGCGAGCCGCGCTCCGGCCCCAGGATATAGGCGGCGGCGCGCGGATGGCGGAAGCTCGGCAGCTCTATCGCGTCGGGCGTCAATTCGATGCCGACCATCGTGCAGCCGACCGGCAAACGCAGATCGTCGAGCGTGGGCCAATCGTAGATCGGCACGCTGGCCGACGCGTCCGACGTATCGGCCTGATTGGCGACGCGCCGGTCGAACACGGCCGCGACCGTGAACACGAACGACGCGCCGAACGCATGCGCGGTGCGCGTCAGCGCCCCGAGATTCATGGGTTTGGAGATGCCCTCCACCCCGATTCCGAAATAGCCCTTCATGATGGGGCGCAACTTGCCTCGCCGCGCGCGCCAGGGCAAGGTTGGCGGCATCATGAGCGCTCCCCTTATCGTCGAAGTTACGCGCGGCTCGGCCGTCGAATCCCGCCACAGCGTCGCCGTCGCGATCGCGACCGCCGACGGCAAGATCGTCGAATCTCATGGCGACGTGGCCGCCGGCGTGTTTCCGCGCTCGGCGATCAAGCCGATCCAATCGCTCGGGCTGCTGGAATCGGGGGCTGCCGACGCCTTCGCCGTGCCCGAGGCGCGCATCGCACTGTCGGCCGCCAGCCATGGCGGCGAGCCGATGCACACGACCGCCGTGCTCGACTGGCTCGCCAAAATTGGGCTCGACGAGAGCGCCCTGGAATGTGGGCCGCATATGCCCACCCACGCGCCGACGGCCGAAGCGATGATCCGCACGAGCACGCCACCGGGCCGCGCGCATAACAATTGCTCGGGCAAGCATTCCGGCATGCTGACCGTGTGCCGCCATCTGGGCCTGGACACGCGCGGCTATACCGATGCCGCGCATCCGCTGCAAAAGCGGATCGAGAAAACCTACGAGGATTTTCTATCGCTGAAGCTCGATGCCAGTCCGCGCGGCATCGACGGCTGCTCGCTGCCGCAAATCGCGGTGCCGGTTTCGGCGCTGGCCGTCGGTATCGCCCGCTTCGGCAAACCCGACGGTGTGTTCGACGCGGCACGCGCGGCCGCCTGCAAGCGCATGGCGGCGGCGATCGTCGCCAACCCCTTTATGCTGGCGGGTACGGGGCGCTTCTGCACCCGCGCGCTGATCGCCGCACGCGGCCATGCGGTGCTGAAGACGGGCGCCGAGGGCGTCTACATGGCCGCGATTCCGGCCAAGGGAATCGGCATCGCGCTGAAGGTCGCGGACGGTGCGGGCCGCGCGGCGGAAGTCGCCATGGCCCGTTTGCTCGACAAGCATGGCGGTTTCCCCGCCACGCCACGCGCGGAAATCGACGCGCTGATCAATCCGGTGCTGAAGAACTACGCGGGCCTGACGGTCGGCGACATCCGCCCCGCACCGAATTGGTAAGGCGCCCATGCGCGCCGTTCTTTGTTCGCGATTCGCCGATCCGCCGGAGCTCGTCTTGGGCGAAATCGCCACGCCCGAGCCCAAACCGGGCGAGCTGCGCATTCGCGTGAAGGCGGCGGGCGTGAATTTCGCCGATACGCTGATGGTGCGCGGGACGTATCAGGCCAAGCCCGCCTTCCCCTTTGTGCCGGGCATGGAGCTTGCCGGCACGATCGATGCGCTGGGCCAAGGCGTGAAGGGCTTCAGCGTCCATCAACGCGTCCTCGCCACCGTGGAGCACGGCGCCTTCGCCGAATACGTGATCGCGCGCGCCGCCGATTGCGCGCCGATCCCCGGATCGATGGACGACGCGACCGCCGCGACCTTCCCCATCGTCTACGGCACGGCGCATGCGGGGCTCGATTGGCGCGCGGGGTTGAAGCGCGCCGAAACGCTGCTGGTGCTGGGGGCGGCGGGCGGCGTGGGCCTTGCCGCGGTCGAAGTGGGCCGTGCGATGGGGGCGCGGATCATCGCCGCCGCGCGTGGGTTGGAACGCTGCGCATTGGCGCAAGCGCATGGGGCGGACGTGACCGTCGACTACGCCCAGGACGATCTGCGCGAGGCGGTGAAGAAATTCACCGGCGGCGAAGGCGTGAACGTTGTGTTCGATCCCGTCGGCGGCGATATCGCTGACATCGCGTTGCGCTGCCTTGCCTGGGAAGGACGGCATGTCGTGGTCGGTTTCGCGGCGGGCCGTGTACCCCAGATCCCGGCGAATATTCTGTTGATCAAGAACATCGCCGCGATCGGGCTGTTCTGGGGCGCCTATCGCAAACGCAATCCCGAACGCCTCGCCGCATCGATCGATGCGCTGCTCAGCATGTGGGAACGCGGCGCCTTGAAGCCGCTGGTGTCGGAACGCTTCAAGCTTGCGCAGGCCGGCGAGGCGTTGGCGCGGCTATCGCAGCGCCAAGCCAAGGGCAAGATCGCGATCGAGATCGACTAAAACCCCTCACGGCCGCCAAGGCGCCTTGTGCGATTCGCGCATCGCATCGCCGCGCGTCATGCCCATATCCTTCAACACCCGATCGTCCAATTCCGACAATCTGGCGCGCTCGCGGGCCCGCTCCTGCCAGATCAACAACGCGGTGACGCTCGCCGCCAGGGCGATCTTCACCGCACGGCCCGCCTGTATCCAGGCGGCCCCGAGTTCCATCCGATTTTCCAGCGCCAGGCTCGACATGGCTTAATCTCCCTCATTCGTCACATCGACGATTTCGGGATATTGTGCTTATTATATTGGGGTCACAAACGATCCTTTCTCGCGCAACGCATAAGCAGGATTTGTGCATGAGCCTGAATCGCCTGCCGCCCTTGGGCAGTTTGCGCGCTTTCGAAGCGGCGGCCCGTCATCTGTCCTTCACCAAAGCGGCGGAGGAACTGGGCGTCACGCAAGCCGCCGTCAGCCATCAAGTGAAGACGCTGGAGGATTCGCTCGGCACCAAATTGTTCCGGCGATTGACGCGCGCCTTGACGCTGACCGATGCGGGATCGTCGCTCGCCCCCGAACTGGGCGAAGCGTTCGAGCGCATGACACGCGCCGTGCAGCGCGTGCAGGAGCGCGAAGCGCACGGCACGCTGCGCGTCTCGCTGCTCTACACCTTCGCGCTCGCTTATCTCGTGCCGCGTCTCGGGCATTTCTCGTCGCGCCATCCGGCGATCGATCTGAAGCTGGAAACGAATAGCCGCGTGATCGATTTCGACCGCGAACCGTTCGACGCGGCGATTCGCTACGGGCGCGGCCCCTATCCCAGCCTGCACGCCGATCTGCTGTTCCCCGACGCGCTGACGCCGCTTTGCGCGCCGGCGCTGGCGCGCAAAATCAAAAAGCCGGCCGACGTGATGAATTACAAACTGCTCGACGACCAGAATTTCTGGGACGATTGGGCGGTCTGGCTTGTCGCGGCGGGGCTCGATCCCAAAGCGCCGCGCCAGCGCACGACGGTGTTCGATTCGACTCGGCTGGCAGTCGAAGCGGCGATGGAAGGGCTCGGTGTCGCGTTGGGCGCGCCGTTCCTGTTCGAAAGCGAGATCAAATCGGGGCGCCTCGTCCAGCCGCTGAAACTGGTCGTGCCGGCGGGAAAATCCTATTGGCTCGTCTGTCCCAAAC
Source organism: Pseudomonadota bacterium (assembly GCA_020161965.1). Taxonomy (GTDB): domain Bacteria; phylum Pseudomonadota; class Alphaproteobacteria; order CACIAM-22H2; family CACIAM-22H2; genus Tagaea. The sequence continues at coordinate 1,847 of JAIUNH010000270.1, read as the reverse complement.
GCGACGCGGAGCGGCCGAACATGCTCGCCTTCCGCCAATGGCTGGTCGAGGAAACGCGCGGCTTGCGCGAAAGGAAAATCGAAGATGCGTAAGATTCTGGCCGCCGTGTTGATGACGCTGACGTTGCCCGTTCATGCGTTCGATCTTCAGGGCCATCGCGGGGCACGTGGCCTCGCGCCCGAGAACACCCTGCCCGCTTTCGCGCGCGCGGCGGAGATCGGCGTGGCGACGTTGGAGCTCGATATCGGCATCACAAAGGACGGCATCGCGATCGTCGCGCATGATCGGCGCTTGAACCCCGATATCACGCGCGATGCGAACGGCGCTTGGATCGCGTCGCCCGGCCCGCGCGTGCGCGATCTCACGCTGGCCGAATTGAAGCGCTTCGATGTCGGCGCGATCAAGCCCGGCACGGATTACGCCAAGCAATTCACCTCGCAAGCCGCCGTGCCGGGTACGTCGATGCCCACGCTGGCGGAGATCGCCTTGCTGCCGGGGCGGTTCAACATCGAAACCAAGATCTCGCCCTTGGCGCCGGACGATACGCTCGATCCCGAGACCTTCGCCCGCACGCTGATCGCGGAGATACGGCGCCTGGGTATTGCGTCGCGCGCAACGATCCAAAGCTTCGATTGGCGCACCTTGTCGGTCGTGGCGCGCGAAGCGCCGGAAATCGCCCGCGCTTATCTGACGACCGAGCGCGGTGCCAACGAGACGGTCTTCAAGGGCAAGGGTGCTTCGCCCTGGACCGGGATCGATGCCACACGACACGGCAATTCGACGCCGCGCGTGGTGAAGGCGGCGGGCGGCGTCATCTGGTCGCCGTTTTGGCGCGACGTAACGCCCGAGATCGTCGCGGAGGCCAAAGCGCTGGGGCTGACCGTGATTCCCTGGACGGTCAACGACCCGGCCGAGATGACGCGCTTGATCGACATGAAGATCGACGGGCTGATCACCGATTATCCCGATCGCGCCAAAGCGTTGCTCGACGCGCGCGGGATTCCCGTGCGTTAACGCACGCAATCCGCCGGACGATTCGACAACGCGACAGCGCCGCCGCTTTCGGCCGCGACGCACCAGGAATCCGCGCGTTCTTCCTGCAACAGCGTCGAGCGCCAGAATCGCTCCGCGACCAGGAAGACCGGCTTTTGCGCGGCCAAGCGGTCGAATGTCTCGAGCGTGATGAAGCGCCCGCGTGCTTCGGGCAGCGTTGCGGCAAGCGCCAGATCAGCGTCGCGACTATTCACCATGTCGACCGGCCTGCCGAGATAGAAGGGCAAGGCCGAGATATCGGCGAGCTTGACGAAGACATAGACGGGCCGCACCCGGTCGATCGCCAAAAGTTTCTCGGCCAAAGCGCGCTGCGACAGGCGGTCGTCGAAATGCGTCGCCGCTTCGATCACCACATGGCGCAATGGCAGCGACAGCGCCGCGATCAGCAGGAAGGGCAGCAACGGGCGCCACTCGACATGACGCCAGCGGCGCGACGCCGCCACGAAACCCGCGACGACGATCAAGATCGGCACATAGGTGACCGGCGTGATTTGGGCGCAGAAAGGATACAACTCGCCCAGATTGGGTCCGCAGGCCGCGTCGATCGTCACCATCGCGCCGCCGATCACCGCCGATGCGGCACCGGCGAGAATCCAGAGATATTTGGAGCGCCCCGCTTCGAACCATTGCGCGATCCGGCGCGCGATCAGCAGCGCCATCGGCACCACCGCGACGATCATGTAGTAATTCGCCTTGTTGCCGGCGGCGGAGAACACGACGAGCGCCGCGCCGAACCAGCACCACAGCAGTGCTGCAAGCCGATCGCCGGGTTAGTCGACCGCCTAGCGCGGACG
>JAIUNH010000269.1 GCA_020161965.1 Pseudomonadota bacterium | reverse complement strand
AGGTCAAATATAATCTCGATACGCAGCGCCCCGGCGCGCCGGAACTGACGACCGGCGTTCCGGCGACCGTCGAGGGCCGTCCGCTGGTCCATGCTTTCGGCGCCTCGAGCGGGGTGACGCAGAGCTTCGGGCGGCTGGAAGCGGGCCTGCGCGGCACGGTGGACCGCACGAGCTATGAAAACGCCAGGCTGTCGGACGGCTCGACGCTCGACCTCAAATCCGACAGCTACAACACCTATGGCGTACGCGGGCGGCTTGGCTATGAGGTGACGCCGGGCGTCAAGCCTTTCGTCGAGGCGGGCGTCGATACGCGCAAGCATGACCGGCGCGTCGACGCATCCGGCTATGCGCGCGATTCCGATGGCGTGACGGGCAAGGTGGGCACCACGATCGAGGTGGCGCGGCTCATCACGGGCGAGGTTTCGGCGGGCTATACGTCGCGGCGCTACGAGGACGGTCGCCTGCCCAATCTGCGCGGGCCGGTGTTCGACGCCTCGCTGGTGTGGCAGGCTTCGCCGCTGACGACGATCACGCTCAAGGCTTCGACGGAACTCGCCGAAACCAATGTCGCGGGGGCGAGCGGCGCGGTGTCCCGCAAGGTTTCCCTCGACGTCGCCCATGCGCTGATGCGCAACCTGACCATTGGCGGCGCGCTCTCCTGGCAGGATACGGACTATCGCGGCTACAGCCTGACCGAGAAGACGATGAGCGGCACGCTGCGGGCCGAATATGCGCTGACGCGCTCGGTGGCGCTGAAAGGCAGCTTCACGCATGAGCGGCTGAAAAGCTCCTCGCCCGGCTCTGACTATACCGCCAATGTCTATCTCTTGGGGTTGAGGTTGCAGCGGTAGCCGCTGATCGTCTCCGCGCCGCTTCGCTCGAAAATGCGCTACCGCATCGTCGCCGTAAATGCGTTGAAACTTTGCGGCGGGGGCGCGTTCACCTGTTCCTTCCAGACCTCGATATGGTCGCGCCCGTTGCGGGTTTCGCGGCGGAAGCGGACGGTTTCGTCCGGCTTCATCTGGCCCAGTTCGACATCGCGGTCGGGCAGGACGACGGTCAGATTCTTGTTCACGAAGACGAAGACGCTGCGCTTCTGCTCCAGCGCGAGGCGCGACCAGGCCTTGATCTGGCTGTAATAGGGTTCGGCGCGCCAGGCGCCGCGCGCGCCGGGATCGACCTGCACGATCATGTTGCGGGTCGCCGGATCGGTGGTCAGCACGAATTTGGCGATCTCGGGCTTCCAAGTGTCCGGCAGTTCAGGATGCAGGATCCAGTCGCAGAAGAAATCGCGGCAATGCTGCGGACGCGTCGCGTGGATCGAGCAGCCGGTTCCACGCTTGAAATACTGGCACCAGACGCCGGCCACGCTCTGGACGGAGGGCACGTCATAGACCTTGCAACACAGGGAGCATGTGCCGCAGTCGCGGGCGTGAACGGATTCGAGTGTCGTCTGCAAATGGAAAGTCCGGCTCGGCGCTAATCCCGCCGGACCCTAAAGAACCACCCCAGCCGGCGCAACGGGGCGAGGGAGGCCCCATCCCTTACCCCGCCCGGCGACTGGCGTCGCAAGGAGGGGAGCGGCTGGCGTTTTAGCCAGCGCCATTGATTGAGGATGAAGCACAAAAGTCGAAGCCTCCCCTCCTTGCGCGCCTCACAGGCTGCCGACGATCTTCTTCAATTCGGCGCGGAAGCCCGGCTCGATATCGGGACGCGCCAGGGCGAAAGCCACATTGGCGGCCAGAAAACCGACCTTGGAGCCGGTGTCGTAGGTGCGCCCGTCAAAGCGCACGCCATGGAAGGCTTGCGAATTCTGCAGCTTGATCATGCCGTCGGTGAGCTGGATTTCGCCGCCGGCGCCTTTCTCGCCCTTTTCGAGAATCTCGAAAATTTCCGGTCCGAGCACGTAGCGCCCGGAGATGATGAGATTGGAGGGCGCCGTCCCCTTCGGCGGCTTTTCCACCATGCCGGTGATCTGGAACGTATGGCCATGGTCCTTGCCGACCGAGACGATGCCATATTGATGCGTTTCGTCCATCGGCACCTGCTCGGTGGCGATGATGTTGCCGCCGTGCTGCTCGTAAGCCTTGATGCACTGGGCGAGGCACCGGTCGCCGCGTTCGCCTGGCAGGGTAATCATGTCCGGCAGCACCACGGCGAAAGGCTCGTCGCCGAGTTCGCGGGGACGTCGTTCCTGCTCGCCGCGATCGTCGGTTCGGGCATCATGGCGGAGAATCTGTCCGGCGGCAGCGTCGGCTTGGCGCTGCTGGCGAATGCAATCGCGACCGCCGGCGTGCTTTACGCGCTGATCGCGGCCTTCGGTCCCGTGTCGGGTGCGCATTTCAATCCGCTGGTGTCGCTGGCGATGGTCTGGCGCGGCGATTTGCCGAAAGCCGATCTCGCCCCTTACATCGCAGTACAGATCGCGGGTGCCGTTCTTGGCGTCGTGATCGCGCATTTGATGTTCGGCTTGCCGCCGTTGATGGAGGGGATCAAGCCGCGTACCGGGGCGAGCCAGTTCCTGGCCGAAATCGTGGCGAGCGGCGGCTTGCTGATGATCGTGCTGCGCGTGTCGGCGGCGAACGCGCCGGCGGCGGTCGCGTGCTACATCGCCGGCGCCTATTGGTTCACGGCGTCGACCAGTTTCGCCAATCCGGCCGTCACATTGGCCCGCGCGCTGACCGATAGTTTCGCCGGTATCCGCCCGGCGGACGTGCCGGCCTTTGTCGCCGCGCAATTGATCGGACTGGGCATTGCGTACTTCGCACTGCGGCGCGCCCGATAATCACCCTTACCGGTCCGGGGAATTCGGGCTATCGTTCGATCACGACGGCATAAAAAAATACGCCGCGTCATCGATACGGATACAGGGAGAACGCCCATGAGATTCGCGAAACTCGGGCTCGTCTTCGCCGCCGCGGCTGTTGCCGCCGGTGCGCTGTCGGCCCCGACACCGGTCCTGGCCCAAGCCCAGGAACAATTCATTCCCGCCCTCGTCTACCGCACCGGACCTTTCGGTCCGAACGGCACGCCCTTCGCCGACGGCTTCGTCGATTACTTCAAGATGATCAACGCGCGCGACGGCGGCGTGAACGGCGTGAAGCTGACCTGGGAGGAATGCGAGACCGCCTACAACACCGATCGCGGCGTCGAATGCTACGAACGCCTGAAGGGCCGCGGGCCCTTGGGCGCTACGGCGATCGTGCCGCTGTCGACGGGCATCACCTACGCCCTGATCGAACGCACGGCGGCGGATAAGATCCCGCTGCTGACCTCCGGCTACGGCCGTTCGGATTCGTCCGACGGGCGCGCCTTCCCCTGGACCTTCACGCTGCCCGCCACCTATTTCTCGCAGATGGACGCCATCGTGTCGTTCATCAAAAGCAAGGAAGGCGGCAATCTGCGCGGCAAGAAGATCAGCTACATCTATCACGACAGTGCCTTCGGCAAGGAGCCGCTGCCGGTGATCCAACGCCTGGCGAAGGAATACGGGTTCGAGCTTTCCGAATTCCCCGTGCCCAACCCGGGCGTTGAGCAGAAGGCGATCTGGCTGCGTATCGGCCGGCAGATCCGTCCCAACTACGCGATCATGTGGGGCTGGGGGATCATGAACCCGACCGCGATTCAAGAAGCCGCCGCCGTCGGTTTCCCGCGCGACAAGTTCATCGGCGTGTGGTGGGCGGGTTCAGAACAGGACGTCACCCCGCCCGGCGATCTCGCCAAGGGCTATCTCGCCGCGAATTTCCACGGCTCGGGCAAGGACTACAAAGTCATCCGCGACATCGAGAACCATGTCCATAAAGCGGGCCAAGCCACCGGTGACGGCAAGCATATCGGCACGGTTCTTTATAATCGCGGGGCCGTGAACGCGGCGATGATCGTCGAAGCGGTGCGCACCGCGCAGGAGAAGCACGGCAAGGGCAAAGCCATGTCGGGCGCGCAAGTGCGCGACGGGTTCGAGGCGCTGAACCTCGACACCACGCGCCTCGCGGCGATGGGTTTCGAAGGCTTCATGCCACCCTTGAAACTCTCATGCGGCGACCACGAGGGTGGCGGCATCGTCCGTATCCAGCAATGGGACGGCAAAAAGTGGAATTGGGCGTCCGACTGGATCGAGCCCAACCGCAAGATGATCCGCGAGATGTACGAGGCGAGCGCCGGCCAATACGCGCGCGAGAAGAACATCACGATGCGCAACTGCGCCAACCAGAGCTAACCTAGCGCAACGACGACGGGGCGGGTCGGCGACGATCCGCCCCTTTCTTTTCTTCCGGGTCTCGCGTGCTTTCCGTCCGCAACATCGAAGTCATTTACGACCACGTGATCCTGGTGCTGAAGGGCGTGAGCCTGGACGTGCCCAAGGGCGGCATTGTGGCGTTGCTCGCGATCGTCGCACTGGTGGCCTACTTCGTCGTTCGACGCCGCCGCCGCCAATCGTCGGCTCCTCAGCAACAGCAAGTGGAGGGCGCTGAGCCAATTGTCGGTCAGTACTCAAAGATTCCGCAACCCAACGAGCCACCACCACAAGACTATCAAATGCTGCAAGTGGACAGCCAACGTGGGCCAAGCAGCGCGACAGATTACAGCGATGCGACCGAACTCAAGCCTCATCCTGGCACTGAATATGGTGCTCTTGATCTCGAAGATATGTAAACGATCAAATCAAAATGCAAGGTGTCACAACAGCCAAGAAACATCGTTCGGTTTTCAGATTGCAGATCAACACACACAACATTCAAAAAAAAGAGTAAATTTGTGATCATTTCATTCATTGCCATTGAGCCATTGAGATTGCAACTCATTAGAATCGCTCGCTCGCTCACTCGTCCTTGGTCACATTGTCAGCCTCCTGCTTCTCCAGCAGCTTCTCCTTCTCCTCGGCCTCCTTGGTACGCTTCTCAATGATGATCGTGCACGGGCCGTCGTTCTCGAGTGCGACCCGCATCGGCGCGCCAAACTCGCCGCAGCGCACCTGGCCCGCGGCGCCCGCCGCCGCCATCTGCGCCTCGACGCGGCGCACAAACTCGTCAAAGAGCACCTTGGCCTCGGCGGACGACAGCGCGCGGTGAAAGTCGAGCCGATTGCCTTTGCCCTTGACCGGCTCGCCAAAGAGCGTGAACTGCGAGACGAGCATCACCGAGTGGCCGGCGTTCGACGTCGTCGCCGACATCGCCCACGCCTTCTGACTCGCCTCGTCGTCAAAGTAGCGCGTCGCCACCACGCGCTTCACGCCAAAGTCCAGCACCGACGCGTCGTCGCCGCGCTCAAACCCAACCAGCGCCAGCACGCCCTTGCCAATCTCGCTCACCAGTCGGTCCTCCACGTGCACGGCGCACTTCAAACCACGCTGCACAACGATTCTCATCGTTCACTCAAAATTGCTCGAGCTCGTCGTCCTCGTCGTTGTCAGCGCCCGCAGCCTCTCCTGCCTTCGTTGGCCTGTCCAGCTCTTCCAGCATCTTTCTCACTTCCACCACCACCGGATCCTGATAGATTGCCCTCTCCTCCTCGTCCTCGCGCGTCTCGCCGTCGACCGGCAGCTCGAGCTGATCGTCGCGGTGCCAGTTGCGCAGCAGCTCCTCGCGCCTCTGCTTCTCCGCCACTCGACTCGCTCGATACCGCATCAGCAGCCACGCCACATAGACGGCGAGAAACGCCAGAAACGTCAGCACCACCGACGCCTGCGCCACCGCGCCAAAGTCGAGACAGAGAATCGC
>JAIUNH010000268.1 GCA_020161965.1 Pseudomonadota bacterium | reverse complement strand
CCGACCGCGCCGGAGATATGGATGTCCTGCGCCTGCCAGGCGAGCGCGCTTTGGCCGGTGAAGGTCAGCAATTCGAATTCCTTGGCGAGCGCGAATTGACCGGGCACGAAATTGTCGATCTTGGAATCGCGCACTTTCTCGGGCGCCAAATGCATCATCATCGACGTCTCGACGCCGCCGGCATGGATGCCGAACTTGGCTTCCTTCGCGTCCCACAGGCCTTCGGGCATGCCGAACGCCCACCACGACGTCGCGACCGCCGCCATGCCCAGGCGCACGCGCAGATCGCGCGCGACGATGTCCATGATCTGCGGCTGGCCGCCATGGGAGTTGTACATCACGAATTTGCGAAGCCCCGCGCGATGCACGCATTCGCCAAGCTCGGTCCAAATGCGGATCAGCGTTTCGGCCGAGAACGACAGCGTGCCGGGATAGGCGAGATGCTCGTTCGACTTGCCCACGTCCTGTTGGGGCAGCACGACGACCGGCGTGGCGCTGTCCATGCCCGCCGCGCGCGCGACGATGCCTTCGCACAGGACCTGATCGACCGCGACGGTCAGATGCGGCCCGTGCTGCTCGACCGCCGATACCGGCAGCAGCGCCACCGTCTTGGCGGGGTCGAGGGTGCGGAACTCCTCGGTCGTGAGATCCAGCCAGTTGCGCCAAGCGGAGGTCATGTCGAACTTCCCTGAAATGTTTGTCGCCGGATATATAGTGGACCCGTCCCGTCCGCGCCAGAAGGCGAAAGGTTTAGCCATGAAACGCCACAATCCGCCGGAACTCTCGGCCCCGTTCGCGCGCTACTCCCATGCGGTGGAAGTGGACGTTCCGGGGCGCTTCCTATTCACCTCGGGCCAATTGGGCCTCGCCAAAGACGGCACATTGCCGCCCGATTGCGCCGGCCAATGCGCGGTGATCTTCCGCCATCTCGACGCGATGCTGAAATCGGCGGGCATGGCGCGCGAAGACGTGGTGCGCATCAACGCCTTCGTCACGTCGCGCGAGGAGATGCGCCCTTATATGGATGCGCGCGACGCGTGGCTCGAAGGGCTGGAGCCGCCGGCATCGACGCTGGTGATCGTATCGGGCTTCACCAAGCCCGAATTCAAGGTCGAGATCGAGATCGTCGCCGCGAAGCCGCGCTAGTTAAACCGTGCCGTCCGACTGGCTGTTGAGCGACACGTCGAGGCGCTTGAGCATTTCCTCGAGCTGGTCGAATTGCAGGCGGTTCTGGATGGCGCCCTGCATGAAGCGGTCGAAGATGCTCGATGCGTGCAGCACGGCCATCGAGCAATAGCCGAGCACCCAGTAGCGGCGATAGACGCCGGCCAGGAACTGGCGGAAGGGCTTGGGGTCGCCCTCGTTCATGAATTTGCCGTGGCAGATCGTGTATTCGCCGAAGATCGCCGACACGGTGGAGATGATGTTCCGCAGCTTCTTGATGACCTGCTGGCGGAACATATCCTGCTGTTCTTTGTAGTGTTTGTATTCGCGGATATCGAGCGGCACGGCGTCGGGCGAGTTCAGCCACGACAGCACCTTGGCGGTCGCCGCCTTGTTGCGGTTGAACGTGTGCTCGTAGAACGACACGCCCTTCCAGCCTTCGAAAATCTGCTGCGCCTGATCGCCCGAAATGCCGAAGGCGGACACGAACAGCTTGGCTTCCGGCATCGTCGGGTCCCACAGCGCTTGCAGGAAGCGCGCGGAACGCTCGTTGACGTCGGTGGCGGAGGTGAGGCCCAGCGCTTTGGCGACGATCGGATTCACCTTGCCGGCGATCAGCGTTTTGATGCCGGTTTCCTCGGCCTCGGAGATCGAGAAATAGCCCGGATGGACTTCATCCTGGAATTTCGACAAGGCGCTTTTCAGCAGGAACGGGTCGAGCGACGGGATCGAATCGATCAGCCGCAGAATTTCGACGTCGCGCTCGTAGGATTGCGAGAGCTGATCGATGTCGATGCCGACATGGTGTTTGATCAGATTTTCGAAATCGCGCTGGCGCAGATAGATCGCGTAGCCGCCGGCGGCGATTTCGGCCGCGTCGTGGGGGATGTAGATCGCGGTCTCGATCGGCCGATCGGCTTTCTTCGGCCCTTCACCCTCGGCGGGGCTGGCGGCCGGTGCCGTGTTCGCCGGCGGGGGTGTCGGTTGATCGGCAAGCTGCTGGTCGAAATTCGGATATTTGAAGATGACCGTTTTGTTGAGGCTGGGCGAGCGGAACAGCGCCCGGTCGCCCGCGATCGCTTGCATCTTGATCAGGCTCAACGCCACCGACGAACCGCCATACACGATCTGATCGAGGATCGGGGACAGCGACTTCTTCTTCTTTTTCGGCTCGGGCTTTTTGGCGGGCGGGGCGTTCAAATCGGTCACTGCGGCGAAGGGTGAAAAACGAGGGGGCAACAATATTCCACCTGCGAGGGCGGTGCAATCACTCCGGTCCTTTCCGAAGGGGCCTCGATTCGGGTTACAATTCGCGGGCATTTCCATCGAATCCCAACACGCGGAATATCGACGTGACATCTGCAAGTGCCGCCCATCTCCCCCGAATCCTGACGCTCGCGGCGGGCGATTTGTCGCTCGACCTCGTGCCCGAGATGGGCGGAATCATCGGCGCGTTCCGCACGGCGGCCGGTGGCGGCTTCGACTTGATGCGCCCGATCGGCGAGGCGGCGTTGTCCGCCCGCAACGCGAGTGCGGCGGCGAGCTATCCGTTGATGCCGTATTCGAATCGAATGCGCGATTGCACGTTGTATTTTGCGAAACGTAAATTCCGCTTGGCACCCAATTTCGGCTCGCATCCGCATTCGATCCACGGCAATGCGTGGCAGCGCGCCTGGAACGTGACCGAAGCGAGCGCCACGCAAGCCACACTCACCCTCGATCACGACGCGAGCGGCAGCCGCGCCGCGGAATGGCCGTTCGCCTATCGCGCGGAGCAACGCTTCCGGATCGATGCGGGCGGCTTCGCGCTCGCCCTGTCGCTGACCAATACGGGCGACGCGCCTTCCCCCGCCGGAATCGGCATCCATCCGTTTTTCGCGCGCACGACGGGTGCGCGGCTTTCCACGCAAGCGGCGGGCTACTGGCGCAACGACGACGGGATGATGCCCGTGGCGTTCGAACCCGTACCGCCCGCGTGGAATTTCGCCGAGGGCAAGCTGGTCGCCCCGCTCGCCATCGACAATTGTTTCGCGGGCTGGGCCGGTTCCGCGCGGATCGAATGGCCGGAAGCGGGGCTTGTTCTGCACATGGCGGCCGACCCGGTCTTCGGCCATGCGGTGATCTACGTGCCGCCGGGCAAGCCTTATTTCTGCGTCGAGCCGGTCAGCCACGCGAATGACGGCATGAACCGCATGGCGAAGGGGGCGGAGGATACGGGCGTGCGCGTGCTCGCCCCCGGCGAGACGTTGTCGGGCGAAATCCGCTTCGCCGTCGAGCCCTTATGACGGCGCCGATTTTCGACGCCCATTTCCATATCGTCGATCCGCGCTTTCCGCTGATCGCTCTCGAAGACGCGCCGCCCGAAAGCTATACGAGCGCCGATTACCGGCACGCGATCGAGGGCTTGGGATTCGCCGGCGGCACGATCATCTCGGGCAGTTTCCAGGCCTTCGACCAGGAATATCTGGTCGCCGCCTTGGCCGAACTCGGGCCGCGCTATGTCGGTGTGACGCAGATCCCGCAATCGATGCTCGATCACGAAATCCTGCGTTTGAACGAAGGCGGGGTGCGCGCCGTGCGCTACGATCTGCGCCGCAATCCGACCGAAGGATTGGCGCGGATCGAGAGTTTCGCCAAGCGCCTCCACAAACTCTGCGGCTGGCATGTCGAGATCTACGCCGATCTTTCAAAGTTCGCCGCCGACGAGCTTGCGATCCTCGCGCGCTTGCCCAAACTCGCGATCGACTATCTGGGCTTCAACGAACCCAGCCTCGGCCATGTCGTCGAACTCGCGCGTAACGGCGCCAAAGTGAAGGCGGCGGGGTTCGGGCGCGCGTTGCTCGATCCGATCCGGGCGATGGAGAAGATCGCGGCGGCTTCGCCCGACGCGTTGATGTTCGGCAGCGATCTGCCCGCCACGCGCGCGCGCCGCCCATTCGAGCCTGCGGACCTCGCCTTGATCGAAAGCGCTTTGGGCGCAGAGCTGGCCCGCAAGGCGCTGTATCAAACGGCGCTGGAATTCTACCGCCCGGCCGCGTCACAATCGGCCGCGTGACGGACGTTTCCAACATATCTCCATCGCCGGTCCGTGCGGGATTGCTCGCCGGCGCCAAAGTCGGGTTCGGCATGCCCGCGCTCGTGCTCGGCGCTTCCTATGTCGGTTTCGGCGGCTTCGTGCGCGACATCGGGCGCGGCGACATGGAATTCACCTGGCGGCACTTCCTGACGGGGTTCGAGGTGGAATGGCTGAACGGTCCGGCCTTCCGCGGATCCGCCTGGGACAGCCTGTTCACCACCATCGAGGTCGCGGCGATCTCGGCACCGCTGACGGCGGGGCTCGGCGTCCTGCTCGCCTGGCTGCTGGCGCGGCAGGCCTTCCCGGGGCGGCGGACGCTGGAATTCATGACCATGCTGTCCTTCGCCATTCCGGGGACCGTCGTGGGCGTGTCCTACATCATGGCCTTCAACGAGCCGCCGGTGGAGCTGACGGGCACGGCGCTGATCCTCATCATCTGCTTCGTCTTCCGCAACCTGCCGGTCGGCGTGCGCGGCGGCATCGCGGCGCTGGCGCAGATCGACAAGTCGCTGGACGAGGCATCCGCCACCATGGGCGGCGGCGCCTTGCAGACACTGCGCCGCGTGGTCCTGCCGCTGCTGCGCCCGGCGATCGTCGCCGCACTCGCCTTCAGCTTCGTGCATGCGATGACGGCGGTATCGGCGGTGATCTTCCTCGTCTCGGCGCGGCACAACCTTGCCACCGTCTATATCGTCGGACGGGTGGAGGCGGGCGAGATGGCGCTCGCCATCGCCTATTCCACCGTATTGATCGTGGTGATGCTGGGCGTGGTGTTGGGCATCGAGAAGATCGTCGGGCGCGCGCAGATCGGCCGCCGCGCGGCAACGCCGGTTCCGGCGACACCCATGCGGGCGGGGGCCTGACCATGCATCCGATGATCGCAAGGCGGGGCGTGCTTCGCGCCGCCACTGCAGCGCCGGCGAGCACTGGAGCTCTGAATCGGATGCACCGGACGTGACCGACACCGCCATCCGCCAGGCCCTCGGCCACAAGAACCCAAACAGCTCCTGGAGCGCCCAGTCCTCGCCGGCGTGGGCACCAGCCCAGGCCGCCTCAGACACGCGTGGTGTGGTGGCGGGAGCATTCATTCACTTACTCAACGATGCACAAGTGAAGACGGTTCCATCCGAGATCACCAGCGGCCCAGCCCGCGGTCGGCGCCGCGGAGGCCCCAATCGATCGTGGATGGGAACGAACCGCCGTGACGAGCCGTTGTACTGGTAGAGGCGATGGGGCTACGTGTTCAGCCGGGCCTCCGCCCGAGTCGCCCGCGTGACGGGCGGCACCGCCGCGGCCGTCCAGAACGGCTGGTTCCTGGCGACCGGCGTGCGTGTCACCGACGCGGTCCCCCCGACGTGGCGACTGGCCGGACTGAACGCGGGCGGCCGGGTCATCGCACACTCGTTCGGTCCCGACTGATCAGGGGGTGTGTCCCAGCCTCGGCTCGTGGTGAAGCACGGCGGGGAGGCTGAGCGTCTGCGGCCCAAAGACTTTGGGGTGTCCGGGACGCCGCGGGGTCTGTCGTGCGTCTATGAACCAGTGGACGTGACCGCAT
>JAIUNH010000267.1 GCA_020161965.1 Pseudomonadota bacterium | reverse complement strand
GTGGGATCTGGGCTTGAAAGTCGGTCACGCGACGCGCTCGGTGGAGGAGTGCATCCGTCTGGCGCGCGAAGACATGACGATCCGAACCACGATGCTGGAAAGCCGGTATCTGTGGGGCGACGACAAACCGTTCCTGGACGTGAAGAAGCGCTTCTACGCCGAAGTCGCGAAAGGTACGGGGGCGGAATTCGTCGAAGCCAAGCTCGCCGAACGCAACCGGCGCCACCAGCGCATGGGCGATTCGCGCTACGTGCTGGAGCCCAACGTCAAAGACGGCAAAGGCGGCTTGCGCGATCTGCACACGCTGTTCTGGATCGGCAAATATCTGCACCGTGTGGAGACGGTCGCCGATCTGGTGCTGAAGGGCGTGTTCACCGCCGAGGAAGCCGCGCGCTTCGCCAAGTGCCAAGAGTTTCTATGGAGCGTGCGCTGCCATCTGCACTATCTCGCGGGGCGGCCGGAAGACCGGCTGACCTTCGACGTGCAGACCGAGATCGGCGAGCGCATGGGCTATACCGACCGGCCGGGTACGCGCGGCGTCGAACGCTTCATGAAGCACTACTTCCTGATCGCGAAGGAAGTGGGCGACCTCACGCGCATCTTCTGTTCCGCACTGGAAATCGAGGAAGGTAAGAAAGCGAAGTTCGACGTCGGCAAGCTGTTCGGCCGCGCCGCCAAGCCCAAACAGATCGGCGACGGGCGCTTCGCCATCGAAAGCGGGCGCTTGACGCTGGCCAAGCCCGACGCCTTCGTGAAGGACCCGGTCAATTTCATCCGTATCTTCCGGGTGGCACAGCTTAACGAGCTGGACATCCATCCTTACGCGCTACGCCAGATGCGCCAATCGCTGCGCAGCGTCGACGCGAAATTGCGCCACGATTCCGACGCCAACGCACTGTTCCTGGAAATCCTGACCGATCCGAACGCGGAAACCGCGCTGCGCCGGATGAACGAGGCGGGCGTGTTCGGGCGTTTCATTCCCGATTTCGGCCGCGTCGTCGCGCAGATGCAGCACGACATGTACCATGTGTACACGGTCGACGAGCACACGATCTTCGCCATCGGCATTCTGCATCGCATCGAAAAGGGCGAGTTGAACGCCGACCATCCGCGCGCCAGCGAAGTGATCCGCCAAGTGCAATCGCGCCGCGCGCTTTATTTCGCGTTGCTGCTGCACGACATCGCCAAGGGCCGCGGCGGCGACCATTCGGAACTGGGTGCGGCGATCGCGCTGAAGCTGGGGCCGCGTGTCGGCTTGACGCCGGAGGAAACCGAAAGCGTGTCGTGGCTGGTGCGCCATCACCTCGCCATGTCGGCGACGGCGTTCAAGCGCGACATTCAGGATCCGCAAACCATCCGCGCCTTCGCCGAGCTGGTGCAAAGCCCCGAGCGTTTGCGCCTGTTGCTGTGCCTGACGGTCGCGGATATCCGCGCGGTCGGCCCCGGCGTGTGGAACACCTGGAAGGCCACGCTGCTGCGCGATCTTTACGACCGCACGGTCGAGGCTTTGGCCGGCGCCTATTCGGAAGAAGGCACGATGAAGCGCGTCGCGATCGCGCAAGCGCGCCTTAAAGACGAGCTCGTCGACTGGACCGAAGCCGATCTCGCCTGGTTCGCGGGGCTTGGCTATCCCGCCTATTGGCTATCGCTCGATCCCACGACCCAAGCGCGCCATGCGCGTTTCGTGCGCGAAGCGGAGCGCGCGTCACTGCCGCTCGCCATCGATACGCGCATCGATCGCAAGCGCACGGTGACCGAGATCACGATCTATACGCTCGACCATCCCGGCTTGTTCGCGCGCATCGCGGGGGCCATGGCGCTGTCGGGCGCCAACATCGTCGGCGCGCAGATTTTCACGCTGTCGAACGGCATGGCGCTCGACTCCTTCTCGATTCAGGAATCGGCGAACGATCCCGACGGCGTGCCCGCCGCGTTCGACCGGCCGGAAAAACTCGCAAGGCTGGCGACACAGATCGAACACGCGCTGGGCGGGCGTTTGCGCGTGAAGGAAATGCTGGCCAAGCGCCCGGCGATCCCCAGCCGCACGCGCGTGTTCACCGTGCCGCCGCGCGTCATCGTCGACAATCAAGTGTCTAAGCACCACACGCTGATCGAGGTAAACGGCCGCGACCGGATCGGCTTCCTCTACGACATCGCCTCGACCCTGACGACGTTGGGCCTGTCGACCGCGACCGCCAAGATCATGACCTATGGCGAGCGCGCGGTGGACGTCTTCTATGTGAAGGACGTGTTCGGCCATAAGATCGAGGACGAGGCGAAGCTGGAGCGCATTCGCAAGGCGTTGATCGACGTATTGTCGGCCAATGGCGAGGAAACGCCCAAGCCGCGCAACAAACGCGCCGAAGCGGCCGAATAGAATGGCCTTGCTGCGCGCGACCGCGACGGTCGGTTCCTACACGATGGCGAGCCGCGTGCTCGGCTTCGTGCGCGATATGGCGACCGCTGCGTTCCTGGGGGCCGGGCCGATCGCCGACGCGTTCTTCGTCGCGTTCAAATTCCCGAATTTCTTCCGCCGCCTGTTCGCCGAAGGCGCTTTCGCCGCCGCCTTCGTGCCGATGTTCGCCGGCACCGTGGCGCAGCACGGCAAGCAAGCGGCCAAGGAATTCGCCGAAAGCGCCATGGCCGTATTGCTGGCCGTGTTGTTCGTGCTGGTCGTGGCGGCGGAATTCGCGATGCCCTGGGTCGTCGCGGTCATCGCCCCCGGCTTCGCGGACGAGCCCACGCGCTATGCGCTGGCCGTCGATTTCACGCGCGTGACGTTTCCCTATCTGCTGTTCATCTCCCTCGTCTCGCTGCAAGGCGGCGTGTTGAACTCGCTCGACCGTTTCGCCGCCGTCGCGGCCACGCCGATCCTTTTGAACCTGTGCCTGATCGGCGCGATTTTCGGCTTCACGCCGTTCATGCCGTCGGCGGGGCATGCGTTGTCGTGGGGTGTGGCGCTCGCCGGTCTCGCGCAATTCCTGTTCCTCGCCTGGGCCTGCGGGCGCGAAGGCATGGGCTTGCGTTTGCGCATGCCGAAACTATCGCCCGAAACGCGCATGCTGATGACGCGCATGGCGCCGGTCGCGTTGGGATCCGGGGCGGCGCAGATCAATCTGGTGATCGACGTGATGCTCGCCTCGCTGCTGACGGCGGGCTCGATCTCGTGGCTCTACTATGCCGACCGCGTTTACGAATTGCCGCTGGCGGTGATCGGCATCGCGATCGGCACGGCCTTGCTGCCGCTGCAATCGCGCCAAGTGCGATTGGGCGACGAAGAAGCGGCGCGCACGACCCTCAACCGCGCGATCGAGGCGGCGAGCCTGCTGACCCTGCCCGCCACCGCGGCGTTGATCGTGCTGGCGGGGCCGATCGTGTCGGTCTTGTTCCTGCGCGGCGCCTTTACCGCCGTTGATGTCGCGGGAACCGCCACCGCCCTGATCGCCTATACGGTCGGCCTGCCGGCCTATGTCGCGGTCAAGGTGCTGACCCCCAATTTCTACGCCCGGCACGACACCAAATCGCCGGTCAAAATCGCGGTCGCCTGCGTGATCTTCAACACGGTCTGCGGTGTTTCGCTGATGCAGGTGATCGGCCATGTCGGCCTGGCGCTGGCCACGGCCCTGGCGGCGATCCTCAATTCCGGCGCTTTGGCCTGGATGCTGTGGCGCGCCGGGCATTTCGCCCCCGATGCGCGGCTGAAATCCCGCCTGCCGCGCCAATTGGCCGCCACGGCGATGATGGCGCTGATCCTGTCGGCGGGTTTGCGCTTCGCCGAGCCTTTCCTGGCGGTGCATGGGCTGCGTTACGTGGCCCTCGCCGCCCTGATTGCGCTGGGCCTTGCCGCCTATGGCGCCGCCGCGCTGATTTTGGGGGCGGCACGGCCCGCCGACCTTAAATCCTTCGCGCGCGGTTGACCGGACGCGGCGGGGACGCGATAAACCCCGCCTCATGAACCGCATCTTCTCGGGCATCCAGCCCACCGGCAACCTGCATCTCGGCAATTATCTCGGCGCCATCCGCAATTGGGTGAAGCTGCAGAAGGATTACGAGTGCATCTTCTGCATCGTCGACCTGCACGCGATCACGCTGCCGCAGGACCCGGTCGAGTTGCGCAAAGCAACGCGCGAGGTGACGGCCGCCTATATCGCCTGCGGCATCGATCCCGACGCGTGCACGATCTTCAACCAGTCGACCGTGTCGGCGCACGCCGAACTCGCCTGGGTGCTGGGCACGATGACGCCGCTGGGCTGGCTGAACCGCATGACCCAGTTCAAGGACAAGGCCGGCAAGAATCGCGAAAACGCAGGGCTTGGCCTTTACGCGTATCCGGTGCTTATGGCCGCCGACATCCTGGCTTATAAGGCGACGCATGTGCCGGTGGGCGAGGACCAGAAGCAGCATCTGGAGCTCGCGCGCGACATCGCGGGCGCGTTCAATTCGCGCTACGGTATCGAATTCTTCCCGCAGCCGGAGCCGCAGATTTTCGGCGCCGCCACGCGCGTCATGTCGCTGCGCGACGGCACCAAAAAGATGAGCAAGTCGGAGGAATCCGACAATAGCCGCATCAACCTGACCGACACGCCCGACCTGATCGCGCAGAAGATCAAGCGCGCCAAGACCGATCCGCTGCCCTTGCCCGCGACGGTCGAGGAATTGGCGACGCGCCCCGAAGCCGACAATCTTCTGGGGATCTACGCGGCCCTGACCGACAAATCCCTGGAAGCGGTCGTGCAGGAATTCGCCGGCGCGCAATACTCGGTGTTCAAGGGCGCGTTGTCGGACGTGGCGGTCGCGGTGCTGTCGCCGATCACGGCGGAGATGAACCGCATGATGGCCGATCCCGCCAGCATCGACGCGGTGTTGCGCCGGGGTGCGGAGCGCGCGGGCGACATGGCCGCCACGCATCTGCGGCAGGTCTACGACATCGTCGGCTTCCTGCGGCCCTAAAACCGCGACCTATTCCCGTAAGGCTGCGGGATATAACCGGCGCGTCACTTGCCCCGTGAACGTCCCTGGCCCAATATCGGGCCGGGGTTCGTTTCGCGTTGCAGATTTATCTACCTATCGCCGAAGCATCGATCGACATTTTCCTGCTGCTGCTGTTGGGCGGCGGCGTGGGATTCCTGTCGGGTCTGTTCGGCGTGGGCGGCGGCTTTTTGATGACGCCGCTGCTGATCTTCATCGGCATCCCGCCCGCCGTCGCCGTCGGCTCGGGGGCGGCGCAGAACATCGCCTCGTCGGTCTCCGGCGTTATCGCGCATATGCGCAAGGGCAATGTCGATTTCCGCATGGGCGGCGTGCTGCTCGGCGGCGGTATCGTCGGCTCGACGCTGGGCGTGCAGATCTTCGCGCTGCTGCGCAGTTCGGGCCAGGTCGAGTTCTTCATCTCCATCGCCTATGTCGTGGTGCTCGGCACGGTCGGCGGGTTGATGCTGATCGAAACGATCAACACGTTGCGCAAACGCTGGCAGAACAAACGCAGCGGTGCGGCACCGGTGCGGCGCAAGCTGCACGAACATATTTGGCTGCACGGCCTGCCGCTGAAAATGCGGTTCCCGCATTCGAAGCTTTACATCAGCGCGCTGGCCCCGTTCGGCATCGGCGCCATCGTCGGCATGTTGTCGGCGCTGTTGGGCGTGGGCGGCGGCTTCATCATGGTCCCGGCGATGATCTATC
Organism: Pseudomonadota bacterium; assembly: GCA_020161965.1. Lineage (GTDB taxonomy): Bacteria > Pseudomonadota > Alphaproteobacteria > CACIAM-22H2 > CACIAM-22H2 > Tagaea. Next base: position 121 of record JAIUNH010000267.1, on the reverse strand, counting down.
TGCTGGGCATGCCGACCGTCGTGGTCATCGGGACGTCGCTGTTCCAGATCATTTTCGTGTCGGCCAACGTCACCTATCTGCAGGCCTGGCAGGTGCAGACGGTCGATATCGCCTTGGCCGT
>JAIUNH010000266.1 GCA_020161965.1 Pseudomonadota bacterium | reverse complement strand
CGGGCCGATCGACGTGGACGTCGCGATGGTCGCCTATCGCGACGGGCGGCGTTTGATTGATCTTGGCCTCGACCTCGCGAAAACCGCCGTCAAAGCGTCGGAACTCGATTGGTCGCACCCGCGCGGCACGAAGCTGAACGCGAAGATGCGTCTCGTGCTGCGCCGCGACACGCTGGTCGAGCTGCAGGACATCGATGCGGCGGGCGAGGGCATCGCCGTTCGCGGGCGCGTCGGTTTCGACGCCGATGGCCGCACGATCCGCGAGGTGGATTTTTCGCGCGCCATGCTCGAGGGCCGCATGGATCTCGAAAATCTGCGCGTGCGCCGCGATCCGAAAGCGGCGGACGGGCGCGGCAGCGACCGCTACGAAGCGAAGGGCAAGTTCCTCGACGTCGAACCCTTTCTCAAAGACAAATCGCCGCCCGATCCCAATCGCGCCGATTTCGGATTGCGCGGCGAGTTCGAGCGTTTGAAGCTGGGCACGGGGCGCGAATTGCGCGCGGCGTCGATCGACGGGCAGCGCGGCCAGCGTTTGTGGGAACGCTTGCGCCTGGCGGCGCAGCTCGATCCCAGCACGCCGTTGCCGGCCGGGGCGCAAGCGGCGACAGTACCATTCCAATTCGATCTCGATCCCGATGCCGATGGCATGCAGCGTCTGGTGGCGAACTCGCCCGACGCCGGCGCCGTATTGAAGGCGCTCGACATCACGCCCAATATGGTCGGCGGCCGTTTGACCGCGAGCGGCAAGACCAATCCCGCGCGCCCCGATCAGGCGATCGCGGGCACGCTGGCGATCGAGAATTTCCGTCTCGTCAACGCGCCGGTGATGGCGAAGCTGCTGTCGGTGGCGCTGCTGACCGGCGTGCTCGATTCGTTGCGCGGCGAGGGGATCGGGTTCAGCCGTCTCGATACCGATTTCGCCTGGGCCGATCCGAAGATCGAGATCAAGGATCTGCGCATGCATGGCGCGTCGATCGGCTTCACGGCGAACGGCGTCGTCGATCTCGAAGCCGATCAGATCGATATCGCGGGCACGATCGTGCCCGCCTATGCGGTCAATTCGATCCTCGGCAATATCCCGCTGCTCGGCGATCTGCTGGCGGGCCAGCGCGGCGGCGGCATCTTCGCGGCGAACTACACGGCCAAAGGTTCGGCGTCCGATGCGGATGTTCGCATCAATCCGCTATCCACCCTCGCACCCGGCTTCCTGCGCCGTCTGTTCGGCGTGTTCGGCGGCGCAAACGCGCCGGCGCCCGCGACCGGCGCGACGGACAACACGCCGCCGCCGGCCCCGATCGATCCGCTCGACCCGCGTGGCGGTCAGCCCGGCCGGGATTGAGGGTTAGAGCTTCGTAATCCGGGGTGGCGTGCGATCCCGCTCGAATTTGAAGTCGCCGGGAATGGCGAGCAGCAATTCGGCGAAATTGATGCGGGCGCTGCAATACAAATGATCTTCTGCTTCGGTAACCAGTTGGTGGGCTGCCGAATCTATTCGTTCCGGGAATGGGCGATTTCCCGGACTTTTCTTAGCTTCTACGTCTGCACCAAATTTTAGTTTGTCGTTCACCGATATTTGCCTTGGATAAATTTCTGTTGGTTGAGGGAGGGGGCAAGAAATTCGGCTCCGCGAGTGAAATCACGGAGCCGAAATCAAACTTGATTTTAAAGTCTAAATGCCCCGCGATCGGCATATCCGCGAGGTCGGATTTTGATCTCCGAGACGTATTTCAGTAACTTGCGGCGGCACGCGAATACAGGAGTTCCGCCGGCATTCGATGGCACTTGAAGCCAGGCACCTTCGTCGCGTTCTAAGTATCCCGTAGCAAAAGCCTCACCGGCGAAGAAACCTGCTCCTCCTGTTCGAATCCAGCTTGTGTCACCGAGGGTTGGCCAAAGTGCGACATGGATGGATAGTTGCGCGTCGCCAGCCGCGCTGACAGATGCCAATGCTGGAATACTCGAGATCGAGAATTCATAAACAAAAATGCCACGGCTCGAGTGTGAGCTGCTTTGTGGCTTCGGCCAGCGGTTATCTCCACGACGGACTGTAAAGAGCCTGCGTTCAATGCCTTCATTGATCCCCGCAACCATCATGTTGCGCCATGCACGCTTTCGAGTGGATGTTGAGAATTCAATCCGTTTCGCTGCTGGCGAGTACGTATTGATGGTCTCTGTGGGTGATGAAAAGTGAACTTTGTCGAATGAAAATGATGAAAAGTTGTCATTTCTAGCGCAATTACTTAGCGCTGTGAGTCTTTCGAGGAATGCCGCTTCATCTAATAAAACATAGTCTGGATCATTGATGGGGCCAACTTTCATGGCTGCGACGAGAGCGGCATTGCTGTTGAATCCGCACGCTGCTGCCAATGCTTCGGATAGGTGAGAAGACTGCAGCTTTGTAGTTGGTGAAGAAAAATGCGCCACTAGTGCGCGCTTAACATTTTTAACCGCGGAGTCCGTCAAGGGGATGGCCGTCATGGATCGCCTCATATTTTAAGGCCGATGTCCGCAGATTACGCATCGACCGAATATGAGGGTCGATCATGTCAGTTATCTTATGTCCACTTTGACCCTGCGGCAGGTCAGGCGAGACGGCCATAGACAAAAACTAGCGACTTCACAAAACATCTTCAAGGTGCATGTATAAATATTATTAGTGATTTGATTTCTCATGTGATTCTGGTGCCCAAAGAAAAACGGCCCCGGATTGCTCCGGGGCCGTCTTCGTTTCGAACCCTTGCGGGCGCGCAGCACTTAGACCGAGTAGTACATCTCGAACTCGATCGGGTGCGGCGTGTGTTCGAAGGCGTAGATTTCTTCGAACTTCAGGTCGATATACGATTCGATGAAGTCTTCCGTGAAGACGCCGCCGGCCGTGAGGAAGGCGTTGTCCTTCTGAAGGGCCATCATCGCTTCGCGGAGCGAGCCGCACACCGTCGGGACCTTCTTCAGTTCCGCCGGGGGCAGGTCATAGAGGTTCTTGTCCATGGCGTCGCCGGGATGGATCTTGTTCTTGATACCATCGAGGCCGGCCATCAGCATCGCGGCGAAGCCGAGATACGGGTTGGCCGACGGATCGGGGAAGCGCACTTCGACGCGCTTGGCCTTGGGGCCGGCGCCGAACGGGATGCGGCACGACGCCGAACGGTTGCGCGCCGAGTAGGCGAGCAGCACCGGCGCTTCGAAGCCCGGGATCAGACGCTTGTACGAGTTCGTCGACGCGTTGGTGAACGCGTTGATCGCCTTGGCGTGCTTGATGATGCCGCCGATGTAGAACAGCGCCGTTTCGGAGAGGTCCGCGTAGCCGTTGCCGGCGAAGAGCGGCTTGCCCTTCTTCCAGATCGACTGGTGGACATGCATGCCCGAACCGTTGTCGCCCTTGATGGGCTTCGGCATGAAGGTCGCCGTCTTGCCGTACTGGGCGGCGACGTTATGGACGACGTACTTGTAGATCTGGCACTGGTCGGCGGCCTTCACCATCGTGGTGAACTTGGCGCCGAGCTCGTGCTGCGAGGGCGCCACTTCGTGGTGGTGCTTCTCGATGTCGAGACCCATGTCCTTCATGATCGTCAGCATCTCGGCGCGCAGGTCCGATTCCTGATCGACCGGCGGAACCGGGAAGTAGCCGCCCTTGATCTTCGGGCGATTGCCGAGGTTGCCGTCCGGATAGACCTTGTCGGTCACGTACGGGCCTTCGATCGAATCGATTTCGACCGAGGTCTTGTTCATCGACACCTTGAAGCGGACGTCGTCGAACACGAAGAATTCGATTTCGGGGCCGAAGAACGCCGTGTCGCCGATGCCCGTTTCCTTGACATAGGCTTCGGCCTTCTTGGCGATGCCGCGCGGGTCGCGGTTATAGGGCTGGCCCGTGCCCGGCTCGTAAATGTCGCACATGATCGTCATCGACGGCTGTGCCGCGAACGGATCCATCACGGCCGAAGTCGGATCGGGGATCAGCGTCATGTCCGATTCGTTGATCGCCTTCCAGCCGGCGATCGACGAGCCGTCGAACATCAGGCCTTCTTCGAACACTTCCTCGGTGATCGTCTCGACCGCATGGGCGAGATGCTGCAGCTTGCCGCGCGGATCGGTGAAGCGCAGGTCAACGTATTTGCAGCCGTTGTCCTTGATCTTTTTCAGGACTGTCTTGGGATCCGACATAGTCTTCTTCCTGTGGTTTGCCCGGCGGTCCCTACCGTCGGGCGGGTTGAAACGTTCGATCAGACGGCGTCAGCGCCGCGCTCGCCGGTGCGGATGCGGACGACTTCTTCGATGGTGGAGACGAAAATCTTGCCGTCGCCGATGCGGCCCGTATGGGCGGCGCGCTGGATCGCTTCGATCGCGCGCTCGACCATATTGTCCTCGAGCACGACCTCGAGCTTCACCTTGGGCAGGAAGTCGACGACGTATTCCGCCCCCCGGTAAAGCTCGGTATGGCCCTTCTGGCGGCCGAAGCCTTTGGCTTCGACGACCGTGATGCCCTTCAGGCCGATTTCGTTGAGCGCGTCCTTCACCTCGTCGAGCTTGAAGGGCTTGATGATCGCTTCGATCTTTTTCATGAGGTTCAGGACGCTGCTAAGTTGGAGAGAAGGTAGGTGAGTGCGACGAAACCCCGGGAATGCCCGGCACGTATTCCCTACAAAGCACGGGGCGTGCCAGGACCGGTGGAAAATCGACGGCGCGGACTCACGGATTCGCGATCAGCCGCCCAGAAAAGCGGCCGTATTTCGTTCAAAAAATAGGCATTTAGCCTATTCATTGGGCGGCCTTGGTGCCGATGCGCGCCAAAGTTTCCCGAATGCGGCGCATCGCCTCGCGGATGTTCTCGACCGAATTGGCGTAGGAGAAGCGCAAGTAACCGTCGCCATGCGCACCGAACGCCGTGCCCGACAGCACGGCCACGCCGGCCTGTTCCAGGAACAGGGTTTCGGCTTCGCGGCTGTTGAGGCCCGTGCCCTTGATGTTGGGGAAGGCGTAGAAGGCACCGCCGGGTTCCACGCAGGAAATGCCGGGCACGGCGTTGAGTTCGTCGACGATCACGCGCCGGCGTTCGGCGAAGGCGGCGACCATTTTGTGGACGGCGTCTTGCGGCCCGTCGAGGGCGGCCATACCGGCGAACTGCGCCGAGGCGTTGACGCAGGAATGGCAGTTGATCGCCAGGCGTTCGGCCTGCGCCACGATCGATTTGGGCCACACCGAGTAGCCCATGCGCCAGCCGGTCATCGCGTAGGTCTTCGACCAGCCGTCGAGCAGGATCAGGCGGTCGCGAATTTCGGGATACGACAGCAGCGACACATGCTCGCGACCGTCATAGGTCATTTGGCCGTAGATCTCGTCCGACATGATCGCGACATGCGGATGCTTGGCGAGGCCCGCGACCAGCTTGTCGATTTCGGCCTTCGGCGACACGCCGCCCGTGGGGTTGGCGGGCGAGTTGACGATCAGCAAACGCGTGCGCGGCGTGATGCGCGACAGCACGTCGTCGGCGGTGAAGGCGAAGCCGTTCTTCTCGAGCAGCGGCAGCGGAACGGGCGTGGCGCCCGAGAATTTGATGACGCTTTCGTAGATCGGGAAGCCGGGATTCGGGTAGACGATCTCCGCCCCCGGTTCGCCGAACATCATGATCGCGAAGAACATCGTGACCTTGCCGCCGGGCACGATCAGCACGTTGCCGGGATCGATCTCGACCTTCAGGCGCTTGTGGATGTCGCGGGCGACGGATTCGCGCAAGGGCAGGATGCCGTTGGCCGGCGTGTAGCCGTGATGGCCGTCGCGGATCGCCTTGATCGCCGCTTCCGTGATGTTTT
>JAIUNH010000265.1 GCA_020161965.1 Pseudomonadota bacterium | reverse complement strand
GGAATGGGCGATGCCGATCGAGACCGCGATCGAGGCCGAGGCGCAGGCGCAGGCGATCTGCATGCAGACCCGCGATTTCGAGCGCGCCTATCACGCCTTCGTCGCCAAGCAGAAGCCGGTGTTCGAGGGCAATTGATGGCCGACCGCTCGTTCCTGTCCTGGCCGTTTTTCGAGGCGAAGCATCGCGACTTCGCGGCACGGCTTTTGGCGTTCGGTGCGGCGAAGATCGAACCGCTGGCGCATGACGAGCACGACGCCGACGCGACGACCAAGAATTTCGTTTCGATGCTGGCGGCCGAGAAATTCCTCGACGCCGCCGTGCCCGAAGGTTCGCACGACGTGCGCACGCTGTGCTTGGCGCGCGAAACCCTCGCCTATCATTCGGGCCTCGCCGATTTCGCCTTCGCGATGCAAGGCCTGGGAACCGGCTCCATCGTTCTGTTCGGCACGCACGAACAGAAAGCCAAGTGGCTGCCCCCCGTTCGTGCGGGCAAGAGCTTGGGCGCTTTTGCGATGTCGGAGCCCGAAGGCGGGTCGGACGTCGCCGCCTTGCGCACCACCGCCACGAAAGACGGCGACGGATGGCGCTTGAACGGCCGCAAGACTTGGATTTCCAATGGCGGCATCGCGGGCCAATACGTCGTGTTCGCACGCACCGGCGAAGCGCCGGGCGCCAAGGGCCTGTCGGCCTTCGTCGTCGCAGCCGATGCGCCGGGCCTGATCGTCGAAGCGCGGATCGACGTCTCGGCCCCCCATCCGCTCGCCACGTTGCGCTTCGAGAATTGCCGCGTCGAGCCGAGCGCCTTGCTCGGCAAGCCCGGCGACGGTTTCAAAATCGCGATGTCGACGCTGGATGTGTTCCGCTCGACCGTCGGCGCGGCGGCGCTTGGTTTCGCGCGGCGTGCGCTCGACGAAGCGATTTCGTTTTCAAAATCGCGCAAGGTTTTCGGCGCCGCACTCTCGGACATGCAACTCACCCAAGCCGCGTTGGCCGAAGCCGCGACCGAAATCGACGCGGCCGCGTTGCTCATCTATCGCGCCGCGTGGACCAAGGATAATGGGGCACCGCGCGTCACGCGCGAAGCGTCGATGGCCAAGTTCTTCGCGACCGAGATGGCGCAGCGCGTCGTCGATCGTGCCGTGCAGCTTCATGGCGGCCAGGGCGTCGTCGCGGGCGCCACGGTCGAGCGGCTTTATCGCGAAGTGCGGGCGTTGCGCATCTACGAAGGGGCGAGCGAAATCCAGAAGCTCGTCATCGCCAGTCAGATTTTGTCGGAGCCGCAGACGTGAAAATTCTCGACCCCATCCGCATCGGCACCGCCACCGCTCCCAACCGCATCGCGGTGCCCGCGATGGTCACGCGTCTGTCGGGCGAGGACGGGTTCGTCAATCAAGGCATCATCGACCGCTATGTGCGCTACGCCGAAGGCCATGTCGGCCTGATCGTCGTCGAGGCGACGGCGATCCATGAGTCGAAATCGGGCCCGTTGCTGCGCCTGTCGCGCGACGATTTCGTCGCCGGCCATCGCGAGATGGTGAAGCAGGTGAAGGATGCCGGCCCGTCGATGATCGTGCCGCAGATCATCCATTTCATGAAGGTCGCGCGATCCGGCTGGCGCCAGACGCTGGACATGCTGTCGCCGCAGGATATCGACAAGATCGTCGAGGATTTCGGCACCGCCGCCGCGCGCGCGCGCGAAGCGGGCTATGACGGCGTGGAACTGCATTCGGCGCACGCCTATACGCTGTCGTCGTTCCTGTCGCGCCGCAATCCGCGCCGCGACGAATTCGACGGCCGCACGCTAGAAGGCCGTTTGCGCATGTTCGGCCGCGTGATGGCCGAAGTGCGCAAGCGCGTGGGCAATGATTGGCCGGTCGGCGTGCGCTTCCTCGCCGAAGAAGCGATCAAGGATGGCTACGCCCTGCCCGACTCCCAGCGCATCGCGTTGCGTATGGCGCAATTGGGCGTGAACTACATCTCGCTGTCGGTCGGCGGAAAATTCGAAGACGCCGTCCACAAGGAAGGCGAAGCGCTCTATCCCTACACGGGCTATTCGGGCGATCGCTGCATGCCGGGCGAGCAATATCCGCCGATGCCGCATGTGCATCTCGCCGCATCGATCAAGGAATTCGTCAACGCGAACGGCTTCGACGTGCCGGTGATTTCCGCGGGCAAGATCAGCGAGCCCGCCGACGCCGAACGCCTTTTGCAGGACGGAAAAGCCGACATGATTGGCATGGCCCGGCAATTGCTGGCCGATCCCGATTGGGTACGCAAGGTCGCGTCCAAACGGGAACAATCGATCGTGCGCTGCATCTACTGCAATGTCTGCAAACAGCTCGACGAGAATTTCAAACTCGTCGCCTGTTTCCTGTGGCCCAAGGGCGTGGAGCAAGCGCCGCACGAAGACACGACTGCCGACGCGCCCGCGTGGCCGGACGGCGATGCGGGCCTGACCGCGAAATTCGAAAACGGCGCGGTCAAGCTCGCGTGGAAACGCGCGACGGGTGCGGCCACCGGCTACGACGTCTATCGCGTCGAAGCCGACGGCACGCCGCGTATCGTCGAAGCGGTGAAGGGCACCAAATTCGTCGATCGCATGGTGCTCGGCGGCCTCGCCTACGCCTATCACGTCAAAGCCTATGACGCGTCGGGCCATACCTCGCCGCCGTCGCAAACCGTCCGCGTCGAATTGCCGATCCCCGCCTACGACGAGACCGCCCATGCCTGAGCGCATTCTGCCTTTTACCGCCCATGTCGACAGCTTCGCGCGGGATAATCTGCCGCCGCTCGCTGAATGGCCGGAGATGTTCTTCGCGCTGCCGGAATTCTATTACCCGCAGCGCTGCAACGCGGGCGTGGAACTCCTCGACAAGGCCGTCGCGCGCGGCTGGGGCGGTCGCGCTTGCATCCGCTTCGGCAAGCAAATCTGGACCTATGCCGATCTGCTGACCCGCGCCAACGCCATCGCGCGCGTGCTGACCGAAGATGCCGGGCTGAAGCCCGGCAATCGTGTGCTGTTGCGCTCCGCCAACAACCCGATGATGGTCGCGTGCTGGTTCGCGATCATCAAGGCGGGTGGCATCGCGGTCACGACGATGCCGCTGCTGCGTTCGCGCGAGCTCGTCCAAATCATCGATAAGGCGAAGATTGCCTTGTCGCTATGCGATGCGCGCCTCGCCGAGGATATGGAGAAGGCGAAAGACGCGGCCCCCCTCTGCAAGGATATTCTCTATTTCAACACCGATGCCGCCGACGGCATCGAAGCGCGCATGGCGACGAAGCCCGCCGGCTTCGACAATTGCGCCACGTCGCTGACCGACGTCGCGCTGATCGCGTTCACTTCGGGCACCACCGGCAACGCGAAGGGCACGATGCATTTCCATCGCGATATCCTCGCGATCTGCGACGCCTTCCCGCGCTACATTTTGCAGCCGAACGCCGACGATATCTTCACGGGCTCGCCGCCGCTCGCCTTCACCTTCGGCTTGGGCGGTCTCGTCACCTTCCCGATGCGCTTTGGCGCTTCGACGGCGCTGGTCGAAAAAGGCTCGCCCGACGCGCTGCCGCAGATCGTGCAGGACCATAAGGCGACGATCCTGTTCACCGCCCCGACCGCCTATCGCGTGATGGCGGATAACGCGCCCAAATTCGCCTTCGCGAGCCTGACCAAGGCGGTGTCGGCGGGCGAATTCCTGCCCAAGCCGATCTTCGAGGCGTGGCACGATTTCAGCGGCATCAAATTGTTCGACGGTCTGGGGGCGACCGAGATGTTGCACATCTTCGTCTCCGCGCGCCAGGAAGACATCATCCCCGGCGCCACCGGCAAAGCGATCCCCGGCTACACCGCCTGCATCCTCGACGACGACGGCAACGAATTGCCGCCGGGCGAAGTCGGCCGCCTCGCCATTCGCGGCGCCACCGGCTGCCGCTATCTCGCCGATCCCGAACGCCAGAAAGCCTATGTCCAGAAGGGCTGGAACCTGACCGGCGACGCCTTCCGCATGGATGAAAACGGGTATTTCTGGTACCAGGCGCGCACCGACGACATGATCGTGACGGCGGGCTACAACGTCTCGGGCCCCGAGGTCGAAGGCGCTTTGCTCGAGCACGCCAAGGTCAAGGAATGCGCGGTCGTCGCGGCACCCGACAACGATCGCGGCATGATCGTCAAAGCCTATGTCGTGCTGCGCGACATGAAGGATGCCGGACCCGATACGATCAAAACGCTACAGGACCATGTGAAGGCGACGATCGCGCCTTACAAATATCCGCGCGCGGTCGAGTTCGTCGACGCGTTGCCGCGCACCGAGACGGGCAAGGTCCAGCGTTTCAAGCTGCGCCAGCAGGCCGCCGGCAAAATTTGACGATTTAACGCGCCCGTCATCCTGGGGCTGTGGAAAACCTTGACCGCGAGTCTTTGGCTGATTCACACTTTGCGCGTCGATGGCCTTCCGTTTCGAGTCGCGGGGTAGCCGCGGTTCCGGGGGGCAAGGCGGGCGCGCCTTACGCGCCCTTCCGGTGACCAACGACAGGTGGCGCGGGAACGCCGCCGGTCGCCGCCACGAAAGGAGGTGATCCGTGAAACAAGGATCGTTCAACGTCGGCCGTACGCCGACAAGTGCCGCTTCGGATGGGGCCAAAGCCCATATCCGCAGCGCCATTATCTCCATAGTGGCGCGGGTGCCGGAACGCCGCTAACGCGGCGCCGCACGATCGGTATTCGATCCGTCCCCGCCGGGTCCCGCCCGGCGGGGATATTTTTTTGCTAAAATCGGCCCCATGACCGACGCAATTCTCCTGATCGACGAACCCGCCCCTTATGTCCGCCGGCTGACGCTGAACCGGCCCGAGGCGCGCAACGCTTTGTCCTCCCCGCTTCTCGTGGCACTTGCCGAGGCGCTGGAAGCGGCGGGCGACGACGCCAATATCCGCGCGGTCGTGCTGACCGGCGGCGCCAAGGTTTTCGCGGCGGGCGCGGACATCAAGGAACTCGCCACGCGCGATACGGTCACCGGCTTGCTCGACGCGCGCACGGCGTTGTGGGGCCGCATCCGGCGCTTCGCCAAACCGATGGTCGCGGCGATCGACGGCTATGCGCTGGGCGGCGGATTGGAATTGGCGATGCACGCCGATATCGCCGTCGCAGGCCCGACGGCGCAGTTCGGGCTGCCGGAAATCAATCTCGGCTTCATCCCCGGCGGCGGCGGCACGCAGCGTTTGGCGCGCATCGCGGGCCAGCAGCTCGCGATGAAACTCATCCTCACCGGAGAGTTTGCTGACGCGAAGACGGCCCACGCCGCCGGACTCGTTGCGGAGATCGCCGAGGACGCCCAATTGCGTGGCGTCGAAATCGCGGCGAAGATCGCGCAGAAGGCGCCGCTCGCGGCCCGCCTCGCCAAGGAATTGGTGCTGGCCGCGCGCGATACGCCGCTCGAAACCGGCCTCGCCTTCGAACGCAAGGCGATCGCCGCGTTGTGGGGCACGGATGATTTCAAGGAAGGTGTCGGCGCCTTCCTCGAAAAGCGCAAAGCGACTTTCGCCGGCAAATAGAACAGATGGGAGCTACCGCCATGAAACGCTTCAGCATCGTCGCCGCCGCCGCTCTGCTTACTGTCGTAGGCGCCGGCGCCTTCGCGCAAACCACGCCGAACCGCGCCAACCAGAGCGGCGAAATGCGCGGCGCCGAACGCGCGGGCCAAGTCCGCGATCAAAACCAGCAGCGCCGCGACGCGGCCGAAAACAAGGGCAAGAGCGCCGAGAAGCGCGCGTCGAAGGCAAAAAAAGACAAGAAATAAAAGCCTAACGGCGC
>JAIUNH010000264.1 GCA_020161965.1 Pseudomonadota bacterium | reverse complement strand
GGTTAGCCTCGGGATCATGATCCGCCTTCCGCCCTACGCGACCCAGAATTTCACGATCCGCAAACCGATGACCGGCACCGCCGTCGGCGGCATCGTGTCCGGCCAAGCCAGAGCCGCAATGGAAGTCGGCGCCGCCGTTCTCGACGAAGGCGGCAACGCGATCGACGCGGCCGTCGCCGCCGGTTTCGCGCTGGCGGCCGTCGAGCCGTGGAACTCGGGTCTCGGCGGGATCGGCTTTTTGCTTTATCGCGCCGCCGATACCGGCAAGACGATCGCGATCGATTTCGGACCGCAAGCGCCCGCCAAGCTCGACCCGTCGCATTTCCCGCTGACCGGCAAGACCGGCGGCGATCTGTTCGGCTGGCCGGAAGTCGTCGGCAATCGCAACGTCCACGGGCCGTTATCCTTCGCCATTCCGGGTCAGGTCGATGGGCTCGGCCTCGCGCACGCGAATTTCGGCACGATGGATTGGGCGATGCTGCTGGAGCGCGCCGCGCGCCTCGCCGATCGCGGCTTGCCGATCGATTATTGGACGACGCTGAAAATCGCGTCGGCGGCCAGCGAGCTTGCCCTCTACCCGTCCTCGCGCGCGACCTATATGCCCGGCGGCATGCCGCCCGTGCCCGATTACGGCAAGGTCACGAAATTCCTGCCCAACGAACGCTTGGCGCTGACCATCCGGCGCTTGCAGTTGAAGGGTGCGCGCGATTTCTACGACGGCGCGCTCGCATCCGACATCGCTTACGACGTGCAGGAAGTCGGCGGCGTGATGACACGCGACGATCTGGCGGGCTATCACGCCAAGATCGTGGAGCCGACGCGCGTTTCCTATCGTGGGGCGCTGGTCGAGACCGCGCCGATCGGCACGGCGGGCCCTACGCTGGCGCGCGTGCTGGAAATTCTCGGCCCCCATGTCTTCCGCCATTACGGGCCGGATGCCGCCAGCTTCGTCGCCTATGCCGATGCGTTGCGCACCGCCTATGCCGAACGCTTGGCCGAACCGGCGGGGCCGACCAGTACGACGCATCTCAATGTCGTCGATCGCCACGGCAATATGGTGGCGTTGACGCAAACGCTGCTGTCGACTTACGGCAGCCGCTTGGTCCTGCCCGCCACCGGCATTCTGATGAATAACGGCGTGATGTGGTTCGACCCGCGCCCCGGCCGCGCGAATTCGATCGCACCGGGCAAACGGCCGCTGACCAATATGTGCCCGACCATCGTATCGCGCGACGGCAAGGGCTGGTTCGCGCTGGGTGCTTCGGGCGGGCGGCGCATCCTGCCGTCGGTCGCGCAGATGTTGAGCTTCCTAGTCGATCACAACATGGATCTCGACCGCGCCTTCCATCATCCGCGCATCGACGTGTCGGGCGGGCCGGAGATCGATTACGACCCCGCTCTGCCGGTCGATGTGCGCGCGGCCCTCACCCAGCGCTTCCAGGCCAACGCCTTGGAAGCCGCGGTGTTCCCGTCGAACTACGCCTGCCCGTCGGCGGTGATGATCGATCCGCAAACCGGCGGACGCACGGGCCTCGCCGACGTGATGAGCCCGTGGTCGGCCGCGATTTCCACCTGACGAAGAGAATCATGATCGACAAACCCTGGAAGGTCCTCGCCGCGCGCGAGGTCTATACGCATTCGCCGTGGATACGCGTCGTCGACGAGCGCATCGAATTGCCCGATGGCCGCGTGGTGCCGAGTTTCCACAAGGTCTATCTGCCCGACCATTCGATCCTGTTCCCGATCACCGAGGACGGCCGGGTTATCGCCACGCGGTCCTATCGCCACGGCGTCGGCACGGTCGTGTGGGGATTTCCCGGCGGTGGAATCGACGAAGGCGAAACGCCCGAACAGGCCGCCATCCGCGAATTGCGCGAGGAAACCGGCTACGCGGCCGCGGCGCTCAAATCGCTGGGCGGTTACGTGACCGGTGCCAATGTGCGCGGCGCCAAGTCGCATCTTTTCCTCGCCACCGGCTGCCGCAAAACGACCGAGGCGAATTCGGGCGATCTGGAGGAGACGGAGATCTTGCTCCTGCCGCGCGAAAAGGTCCGGGAATTGCTTATGGGCAACGGTTTCCATGTTTTGGCGCATGCGGCGATCACGGCGCGCGCCCTTCTGGAGTGGCCGGAATGAAAAATCCCTTGGGCTCCGCGCCCAATAACCGCTGGCGCGTCGACGCCAAAAGCGTCTCGACCTTGCGCGAGCCCCCCAAGGCGAAGCCCCTCTCCTTCGCGGCGATGCCGCAAAATCTGACGGTCGATGCGACACGCAGCGCGATGATCGTCATCGATATGCAGAACGATTTCTGCCATCCCGACGGCTGGCTCGCGCATATCGGCGTGGACGTTAGCCCGGCGCGCAAACCGATCAAGCCGCTCGCCAAGCTGCTGCCCGTTTTGCGTAAGGCCGGCATGCCGGTGATCTGGGTGAATTGGGGCAACCGGCCGGATCTTTTGAATCTCAGCCCATCGCTGCTGCATGTCTACAAGCCGACCGGAAAAGGGATCGGCCTTGCCGACGAATTGCCCAAGAAAAAGGGCAAGGTTCTGGTCAAGGATTCCTGGGCCGCCGCCGTCGTCGACGAACTACCGATCAAATCGAGCGACATCAAGATCGACAAATTCCGCATGAGCGGATTTTGGGACACAGCTCTCGACTCCGTCCTGCGAAACTTACGCGTCGACACGCTGTTCTTCGGCGGCGTGAACGCCGACCAATGCGTGTTGTGCACGCTGCAGGACGCCAATTTCCTTGGCTATGATTGCGTGATGGTGGAGGATTGCTCGGCCACCACCTCGCCGCAATTCTGCTGGGACGCGACGATCTACAACGTGCGCCAATGCTTCGGCTTCACGACCGGCTCGGAAGCGATTTTGAAGGGCCTCAAAAAATGACGCCCGTCGCCTTCAAGCGCATGACCGAGTGTCCGGCGTATCGGATTTCGCCGAACGACACGAATTACTTCGCGCTGATTTTCGATCCGGCGGGCGACAATGTCGATCTGGTTGCGGTCGTCGAGATCTTCGCGCCCGGCGGCAAGACGCCGCCCAATTCGCATTCCCGCGCACACGAGATGTTTTTCGTGCTCGAAGGCGAAGGCAAGGCGTTTTGTGACGGCGCGGCACTCGACTTGAAGAAGGGCGATGCGATGATGCTGCGCCCGGGCTCGAACCACGAAGTGCACAACACCGGTGCAGGCAAGCTCTACACGCTGACCGTGATGGTGCCAAACCAGGACTTCGCGGAGCTGATCCGCAACGGCCAGCGCGTGGAACTCGACGCCGAGGATCACCGCGTGATCGCGGGAATCTAATTCCGCATCATCCGGATCAGCCAGACGAACAGAAAGATCGACACGAACATCAAGGCTGCGCACAGCCCCATCACGGCGCTGGAGCCGCCCAAGCTGCTCGCCCCCGCCATCACGAAGGGTGCGGCCGAGAACAAATAGTTCAGCGGCAAATTCAGCTTGCCCATGATCTCGGCATAGCCGTCGCGGCCGAACACGACCAGCGGCCCGACGACGCGCACGATGGTCATCGTGCCCGATCCGAGCCCGAAGCCGATCACGCCGGCCGCGAAAGCCATCACGCCACCGCCGAAGATCACCGGCAACGCGCAACCGATCGCCATGATCGTGGCGCTGGTGAGGCCCAGCACGAGGATCGGCAAACGGTCGCCGAACGCCGTCTCGGCCATGCGCGCGACCATCTGGGCGGGCCCGAACAGCGAACCGACGACGACGGCGAGTGCGAGTTCCAATCCATAGCCTTGGCCCACCGAAACGATCTGGACGGGAAAGCCCCAGGATACGAAACCCGCTCCGGCGAAAGCCGCGAACATCAGCCAGAACGCCTTGCGGCGCATATCGGGGGCGACCATCGGCCGCGCACCGTCGCCCGTCGGGCCGCCGATGGCGGGCTGTGGCTTGACGCGGATCGCCCAATGCACGGGAACGCAGAACACGAATTGCAGCGCGGCGAGCGCCAGACACGATCCGCGCCAGCCGATGATCGGCTCCATCGCCGCGAGCAGCGGCAAGGCGATCGGCGGGCACAAACTGCCCAGCAGCGTCATCAGGCCCAGCGCCTTGCGCGAGGCATGCGGCATCAACTGCGCCACGGCCGCAAAAGGCGTTTGGGTCAGCGTCATCGGCATCGCGAAGCCGATCAACACCCAGGCGGCGACGAAGCCGATCAGACCTTGCGCGAAAGACAGCACCGCCATGCCGATGCCCAATAACACCGAACCGACGACCAGAATTTCGCGCGGGCCGATGCGATCGGTGCGCCGCCCGATCGCAGGGCCGAGCAACGAGCCGACCAGCAGCATGATCGTGATGCCGCCGAACACCATGGCGACCGGAATGTCCAAATCGCGCGCGATCTGGGAATTGAACACGGCGGGCACGAAATAGGACGAGCCCCAGGCCGCGATCTGGGTCATCGAGATCGCGACGACGCCGCGCCGCCCTTCCAACGACCAACCGCTCATTGGGGCGGCAAGGTCCAAGGCCGCGCGGCTTCAAACGCGCGCGCGGCGCGCAATACCAAGCGATCGTCGTAAGGCCGACCGACGAATTGCAGCGCCATCGGCAAACCGTCGTCGTGCAATCCGACCGGCACGCTCGCCGCCGGCTGGCGCGTCATGTTGAACGGATAGGTGAAGGGCGACCAATCGATCCAATAATTTTGCGTCGCGGGTTCGGCGACGTCCTGCCCCGCCTTCACCGCCGTGATCGGCAATTGCGGCGTGAGCAGCAGATCGTATCGACGATGGAAGCGCAGCATCGCTTGCGTCAACGCGTTACGATACGCGTCGGCGTCGAGATAATCCTGCGCCGACAGCGACAGACCATGTTCGGTCGACGCGACGAGGCCCGGATCGGACAAATGCCATTTGTCGCGCGGAATGCCGCGCAGCGGCCTGGCGAGCGACGCGGTCCACAGCGTGTGGAACGCCTGACGCGCGTCGGCGATATCGAATTCCGGTTCCGCCGGTTCGACGATGGCGCCCAGATCGGCCAGCAGCTTTGCCGCCTCGTCCACCGCGCGCGCGATCTGCGGATCGACGGCGACCGATTTGAAGCGCGGCGAATAGCCGATCTTCAGACCCTTGATGCCCCTCTCGAGATCGAGCAGCCAGGAGCCGGGGTCGGGCGGCAGCGAAAACGGATCGCGGTCGTCGGGCCGCGCGATGATTTCCATCATCCGCGCCGCATCTTCCACGCTGCGCGTCATCGGTCCGATATGAGCGAGCAAACCGGCGGGACTGCCAGGATAGGCAGCAACGCGCCCGTAACTCGGCTTCAATCCGAAAATGCCGCAGAACCCGGCGGGCATGCGGATCGATCCACCGCCATCGGTGCCGACATGCAAGGCGCCCATGCCGCACGCGGCCGCGACCGCCGCCCCGGCCGAGGAGCCACCCGCCGTGCGATCCTTGTTCCACGGGTTGCGGGTGATGCCGGTCAGCGGCGAATCGCCGATCCCCTTCCAGCCGAATTCCGGCGTCGTGGTCTTGCCGAGCAACACCGCGTTGGCGGCTTTGAGGCGCGCGACGGCAGGCGCATCCTCATTCCACGGGCCCTTGGGATCGACATGCTTCGAGCCGCGCAACGTGGGCCAACCCGCCGTCACCAGCAAATCTTTGATTGTCGCGGGCACACCGTCGAGCGTCCCGTGGGGTTCGCCCTTGGCCCAGCGCGCTTCGGATGCGCGGGCCGAGGCAAGCGCCGCATCCGGGTCGACCCAGCAAAATGCGGCGAGTTCGCCGTTCCGCGCCGCGATCCGGTCCAGACACGCCTGCGCAACCTC
>JAIUNH010000263.1 GCA_020161965.1 Pseudomonadota bacterium | reverse complement strand
GTTCAATCCGGCGTGTGAAAAGCTTTTTGGCTATCAAGCCGAAGAGGCGATCGGATCAAACGTCAAGATGTTGATGCCCGAACCGTTTCACGCAGAGCATGATGGATACCTGAAGAACTTTCATCAAACAGGGGAACGCAAGATCATTGGCATCGGCCGTGAGGTCACGGGGCGCCGCAAGGATGGCAGTACGTTTCCCATGGATCTTTCGGTCGGAGAGGCGAAGCAAGAAGGCGAGTCGATCTTTGTCGGTATCATCCATGATGTCACCGAACGAAAAAATACGGCCGAACAGCTTGTTCAGGCCCAAAAGATGGAGACCGTGGGACAGCTATCCGGCGGCATTGCGCATGATTTCAATAATCTTCTCACGGTCATCATAGGGAATTCCGAAATACTCGGCGACGCACTCAAGGCGCGGCCTGATCTAAAGCAACTCTCGGATTACGTGATCGCGGCGGCCGAGCGCGGTGCCGAGCTAACGCAGCGCTTGCTCGCATTCAGCCGACGACAGACTTTGCTGCCGAAGGCGCTCAATGCCAACTCTCTCGTCGAGAACATGGGAAAACTTCTTCGCCGTACTCTGCGTGAAGACGTCGAAATTCTCACGAATTTGGCGTCGGAGAATCCCAACGCATTCGCGGATGCGGGGCAGTTGGAATCCGCAATTCTCAACCTTTCGCTCAATGCGCAGGATGCGATGTCTCGCGGCGGACGCCTGACCTTGACAACGGCTGATGCGTCGCTTGATGCCGCCTACCAAGGACTCAATCCGGAAGTCCGACCGGGCCAGTACGTAATGATTTCCGTTACTGATGACGGCGAGGGAATGCCGGAGGAAGTTCGAAAGAAGGCTTTCGAACCGTTCTTTACGACCAAGGACGTCGGCAAGGGTAGTGGCTTGGGGCTTAGCATGGTCTACGGCTTCATCAAGCAGTCAGGGGGCCATGTCACGATTTACAGTGAATTGGGTTTGGGGACGACCGTACGACTTTATTTACCAGCCGCACCCGCGTCAGAAAGTAATGCGTCCGAGCTACTCGCAAGCACGGAGCCGCTCGGTGCCGGGGCAGCGGATGTCATACTGATCGCCGAAGATGATGTTTTCGTGCGGTCCTACGCTGTTACGTGCCTGCAAAGTTTGGGTTATCGAGTGATCACGGCGTCGAACGGTCATGAAGCCCTGGAAAAATTGCGACAAGGACCAAGGCCCAGTTTGCTGTTCACAGATATTGTTATGCCTGGCGGTATTAGCGGCTGGGAACTCGTGGAGCGCGCGCGCGAGCTTTATCCAACGCTTCGTGTCCTTCTGACATCCGGCTATGCGTTGGAGACATTGGTTGAGAGAAATCGCATTCACACGGATGCGGCAATTCTCAACAAGCCCTATCGAAAGACCGATCTCGCGCGTCGAATCAAGGATGCATTGAATAGCTCGCTATAGCGAGCCGGGAGTACAGCTATCGATCGTCCTAAAACACGAGAGACCGTGAAATTGTTTCAAGTCTGATTTCCGAAGAGCAACAGCTTGCGCACCATGTTGTCGTAAGTACGTTGAGGGCATACCGATGACGCGGTTTGGCCTGCGCTTGGCTACTAGTGAGGCCAATTCTCTGTTATTGATTTTCCCTATGTGAGAGATCGCCATTTCTGACGACACACACCGCCATCGTTCGCGGCGCAAACGGCACGTCGCGTCAGTGAAGTCGATACTCGATGACGTCTTCTTGCCGCGCGCTGTGCCGTCCCGCTAAAACTCGGCGATGGCACAGAACATCTACGACGATCCCAAATTCTTCGCGGGTTATACGACGCTGCGCCGGCAGAAGATCGGCCTCGACGGCGCGCCGGAATGGCCGCGTTTGCGCGCGATGCTGCCGCCGCTTGCCGGTGCGCGCGTCGCCGATTTGGGCTGCGGCTTCGGCTGGTTCGCGCGCTGGGCGCGCGAGAACGGTGCCGCGTCCGTGCTCGGGCTCGATCTGTCGGAGAATATGCTCGCCCGCGCGCTTCGCGACACGGCCGATCCGGCGATCGAGTATCGTCGTGCCGATCTCGACGCGCTGGATCTGGCGTCGGGCGCGTTCGATCTAGTCTATAGCTCCCTCGCCTTCCACTACGTCGCCGATTTCCCGAAGCTCGTCGCGGCGATCCATCGCGGCCTCGTGCCCGGCGGCGCGTTGGTCTTTTCGATCGAGCATCCGATCTATATGGCCGCCGGCAAGATCGATTGGATCGACGGTCCCGGCGGGCGGCGAACTTGGCCGGTCTACGATTACGGGATCGAGGGCGAACGGCGCACCGATTGGTTCGCCGACGGCGTGCTCAAATTCCATCGCACGCTGGCGACCACGCTGAACGATTTGATCGGTGCGGGTTTTGCGATCGCCCGGATCGACGAATACGCACCGACACCGAAAGAAGCCGCCGCCGATCCGTCGCTGCGCACGGAACTCGACCGGCCCGGTCTATTACTCGTCTCGGCGCGGCGATGAACATGCGGTGTTGGTTCGTCGTTGCGGCGCTATTCGTCGCTTCGCCCGTCTACGCTGAGACGAAAACGATCTGCACGATCGTCGCCGAGGCCGCGAACGGCGCGGTCTTGCGGCGCGACGGCGATTGCGCGCGCCGCGCCCCGCCCGCCTCGACCTTCAAAATCCCGATCGCGCTGATGGGCTACGATTCCGGGTTCTTGAAGGATGTGCATACGCCGGTTCTGCCCTATCGCGCCGGGTACCCCGCGTGGAACCCGGCGTGGAAATCGCCGACCGATCCGGCGAAATGGATGAAGGAGTCGGTCGTTTGGTACTCGCAACGCGTGACGCACGCGCTGGGCAAGGACCGCTTCGCGGCCTATGTCCGCGCGTTCGGCTACGGCAATCGCGATACTAGCGGCGATCCCGGCAAGGATAACGGCCTCGATCGTGCCTGGCTCAGCTCGTCGCTCGCGATTTCGCCGGACGAGCAGATTACGTTTTTGCGCAAGCTGCTCGCGCGCGAATTACCGGTGACGGCGCAAGCGGTCGAGATGACCACGGCGCTGCTCGACCAGGGTGTTCGCGGCGATGGCTGGCGCGTCTACGGCAAGACCGGCAGCGCCCCGCCGCGCAACGCCGACGGAACGCTGAACCACGCACGGCCTTGGGGCTGGTTCGTCGGCTGGGCGGTCAAAGGCGAGCGGCGCGTGGTGTTCGCAAGGCTGACCCAGGCGACGTCGCGCCCGCCAGGTCCCTCCGGCCCCGCCGCACGCGACGCATTGCTGCGGGATTTGTTCGGCGGTGGCGGCCCTTAAGGTCCCGGCGTACCCTTTCCGTTCCGGTCGCGATCCCGGTACAGCGCGGCGAAGCTCATGGTATTGTATCCGCCGGTACTCGCGTGCGAGAGTGATTCGCCGCGTAAAAACAAAAGCATCGCGGAAACATTAAGGTTTTTCGTCTCCCCTTCTCAATCGCCGATCACAGACGCTGATGGACGCACCGACCAACCCTAGGACCGACGAAGAGACGCTGATCTCCGACATCGACCGCATCAAGCGGACGGGTAACACCGTTCCGCGCATGGCGGTCGTGCTGTCGATGAAGCGCTCGCAATGGTTCAACCGGCGGCGCGAAAATTTCTACGTCGTGTTCCACGCGATCCGCGAAATGGTCGGGCGCCTCGAAGGCAGCGTCTATCAGCTCGCCAATTTCGATATCGTCTTCATCTTCCGCGTCGACAATCCGAACCAGTTCGAAAGCGTGGTGACGGAGCTCGACGATTTGCTGCGCCGCCATTCGGTCGCCACGGGCCTGCCCGACGAGGAAATCGAAGAGAGCTGCACCTGGTATAATTTCGAAACGCAGTTCAACGATTTCCACGATTACGCGCGCGCGGCGCTGGAGGATTACAAGAGCCAGCAGGACGCGCGCACCCGCGCCCTTCAGCGCGCCGGCGCAAATGCCCCGCCGCCGTTGTTCGCGCAGAACTTCCAGGCCTTCACCGCGTCGTCGCTGTCGGCGACGGAAGAAATTTTCGGCCGGTCCGATATCAAATCGTTCCTGCGCAACCAGCCGATCTGCATCGCGCTGACCGGCAACCAGCTGCGCCCGATCTTCCGCGAGTATTATTTCTCCGTGAACGACGTGCGCAACCTGATGCAGCCGCGCCTCAACATGCGCGGCCAGCGCGGGCTGTTGCAGATGCTGTTCCGCACCTTCGATCACCGTCTGCTGCGCGCGTTGCAGGAAGGTTATCTCGGCAAGACGTCGGGCAATATCTCAATCAATCTGACGGTCGAGACGGTGCTGTCGGACAAATTCCGCGAGTTCGATCAGCGCATCGGCACGTTCCTGGCCAAGGGCAACATCATCGTCGAATTGCCGCGCTTCGACGTGTTCGCCGACCTCGAAGGCTATAACCGCGCGGTCGACGTGCTGCAAAAGGCCGGGTATCGCACGCTGCTCGACGGTCTCACGCCCGACGTGTTGACCTTCTTCCGCCGCGCCGATCTGCGCGCCGATCTCATCAAGATGGTCTTCATGAAGGACCATGCCGAAGATTGGAAGATGCGCGGGCTTGGCGCCATGCTCGCCGAGGCCGACATCAACCGCGTGATCATGAGCCGCTGCGAAACGCCGCTGGCGTTCGAATTGGGTCAAGCCGTCGGCATCCGCATGTTCCAAGGCTGGCATATCGACGCGCTGATGCGCGCCCAAGCCCCGGCGGTCGGCGCGCCCCGCCCCTGATGCGGCTCGCCGATCTTCAAACACCCTGCCTCGTTCTCGATCGTGCGGTTCTGACGCGCAATATCGCGCGCATGACCGCCCGCGCGAAGGAATTGGGCGTGACGCTGCGCCCGCATATGAAGACCGCGAAATCCGCCGAAGTCGCGCGCCGCGTGCATGGCGGATCGGTCGGGCCGATCACCGTCTCGACCCTGGCCGAGGCGGAGTATTTCGCCAAGCACGGTTTCACCGACATGGTCTATGCGGTCGGGATCTCGCCCGACAAGCTGGACCGTGCGGCCAAGCTGATGGCGGGCGGCGTCGATCTCAAAATCCTCACCGACGAAGTCGGTGTGGCGCAAGCCATCGCCGAACGCGGCAAGGCGTTGGGCCTCAAGTTCCGCACGCTGATCGAGATCGAAACCGGCGGCGAGCGTGCGGGCGTTCTGCCCGCCTCGGCCGAACTCGATACGATCGGCAAGATTTTGGACGACGCCGGGATGCTCGCGGGGGCCCTCGCCCATGCGGGGCATTCTTACGGGGCCGACGGCATTTCCGAGATTCAGGAAATCGCCGAGGACGAGCGCGCCGGCGTCGTCGCGGCGGCCGAGCGCTTACGCGCCCAAGGCCGCAAGGTGGAGATCGTCAGCGTCGGCTCGACGCCGACGGCGCTTTACGGCAAGCATCTCGCCGGCGTCACCGAAATGCGGCCCGGCAATTTCGTGTTCTTCGATCTGTTCCAAACCGGGATCGGCAGCTGCGAGATCGGCGACGTCGCGGTCGGCGTGCTGACCACGATCACCTCGCACCGCACCGCGCGCAAACAGATCCTGCTCGATGCCGGCGCGCTGGCCCTGTCGAAAGATACCGGCGCCAACCGCCATATGGATGCGGGCTTCGGCCTGTTGCGCCCCGCGAATGGCGCCTTGCCGGAAAAGCCGCTGGCCATTCTCGACGTGCATCAGGAACATGGGATCGCGAGCTATGCGCGCGGGCTCGATCAGGTCGATCCCTTCCCTTACGCCGATTATCCCGTCGGCGGGCGCATGGTCGTGCTGCCCAATCATGTGTGCATGACGGCGGCGATGTATGACCGCTACTTCGTCGTGGACGGTTCGGATGAGATCG
>JAIUNH010000262.1 GCA_020161965.1 Pseudomonadota bacterium | reverse complement strand
TCATGAACTTGCTGTCGAGCCGCTATCCCGAATACGGCTGGGCGTCGAACAAGGGCTACGGTTCCGCGACGCATATCGAATCTATTGTGGCCAAGGGCCCCACACCCCACCACCGATTGAGTTTTGCACCCCTTGCCCAGGGCCGCTTAAGCCTTTGATTCGTTTATCTGTTGACCGTTCGACTCGGGCCGAATCAGGATGCGCCCCATGTCGAAACACACGCCCCGCATCGAATTCCCCGAAGGTCATATCGCCATTGGCGATTGCATCGAACTGCTGAAGGCGCTGCCGGAAGCCTCGGTCGATATGGTCTTCGCCGACCCGCCCTATAACTTGATGTTGAAGGGCGAACTCGTGCGCCCCAACAACACCAAGGTCGACGCCGTCGACGACGATTGGGACAAGATCGGCGATTTCCGCGCCTATGACGAATTCAGCCGCGCCTGGCTTGCCGGCGTGCGCCGCGCGCTGAAGCCCGATGGCGCGATCTGGGTCATCGGCAGCTATCACAACATCTTCCGCGTCGGCGCCACGTTGCAGGATATGGGCTTCTGGATCCTGAACGACGTCGTCTGGCGCAAGACCAATCCGATGCCGAATTTCCGCGGCCGGCGCTTCACCAACGCGCACGAGACGATGATCTGGGCGGCGAAGTCGGAGAAGTCGAAATACGTCTTCAACTACGAAGCCATGAAGGCGCTGAACGAGGAACTGCAGATGCGCTCGGATTGGCTGCTGCCGATCTGCAGCGGATCGGAGCGGCTGAAGGGTGCGGACGGCAAGAAGGCCCACCCGACCCAGAAGCCCGAGTCCCTGGTCTACCGGGCGGTTTTGTCGTCCTCGCGCCCCGGCGACACGATTTTGGACCCCTTCTTCGGCACCGGCACGACCGGGGCCGTGGCCAAGCGTTTGGGGCGGAAATTCATCGGCTTGGAACGCGACCGGACCTACGTCCAAGCCGCGGAAAAGCGCATTCGGGACGTGATTCCGGACGACCCGGACTTCCTCGCCTCCACGCCCAAGCGCGAGGAGCCCCGCATCCCCTTCGGCTGGCTGGTCGAACGCGGCCTCTTGCGGTCGGGCGAAGTCCTAAGCGACATTAGCGGCCGTTGGACCGCCCGCGTGAAGGCCGACGGGACGCTGGTTTC
Organism: Pseudomonadota bacterium; assembly: GCA_020161965.1. GTDB lineage: Bacteria > Pseudomonadota > Alphaproteobacteria > CACIAM-22H2 > CACIAM-22H2 > Tagaea. Next base: position 4,683 of record JAIUNH010000262.1, on the reverse strand, counting down.
CTCCAGCGCCACCGGCGACCATCGCGGATCGATCCACCGGGTGGGAGCGGCCGTCATGGGCGCGCCCGCCTGCAACGGCTGGACGTTCTGGTGCGTCAATCTCGACGGTCGCAAAGTGCCGATCGACACGCTGCGTCAGAAGCTCCGCGCCGAACTCCACTGACGGGGAAACCCGTCCCGCAGGAAGGCGACGACGACAGATGGCCGAGCCCCGTTTCTCCGCGAACACCCGTGGCCGCGATCAGGCCCGCGTGCGCGCGATTTTCATTCTGTCGAAATCGGTGTCGGAACTGCTCGGGCCCGACCACCACGTCGCGCGCGCGGTGCGCACGGCGGCCGACGACGAGAACGCGTTCAATTTCGAACTCGCGCGCACGGCGTTCGATCGCCTGCCGGGGGCGACGCGCAAGCGCATCCGCACCCATGCGGATTCGGAAGCCGAGCGTTACGCGGACGCGATCGGGCTCAAGGCCATCCTGCGCAAACTGCCGACCGATCAGCCGATCGGTCTGGAAATGATCTGGCCGCAATCGTCGACTTTCCCAACGCGTAAGCGCGACGCTTAAAGCTGCAAGCGCGACAGCTAAGCCGCCTCACTAGAAAGTTCACATGACCGACCTTCCCGTCGTGCGCCTGCAGCCGCAGCGCCACAAGCGGCTGCGCATGGGCCATCCCTGGGCGTTTTCGAACGAGATCCAGATGGACAACGCCGCCAAGGCGCTGGCGCGCGGCAGCCTCGTGCGGCTCGAAGCCTCGCATGGCGAAGCCTTGGGCGTGGCGATGTTCAATCCGCACACGCTGATCGCCGCGCGCATCATCGATCGCGATGCGACCGTGACGATCGACGCCGCGTGGATCGCGCGCCACATCGCCCGCGCGCGCGATTTGCGCGAGCTGCTTTATCCGGGCAGTAATTACCGCCTAATCCATGCCGAGGCCGACGGAATGCCCGGCCTGATCGTCGATCGTTACGGCGACACGCTCGTCGTGCAGCGCAACGCCGCCGGCATTGAGAAATTGGGCGACGCACTGTTCGAAGCGTTGGAGACGACGCTTTCGCCGGTGCGCATCGTCGTGCGCGACGACTCTGCGGCACGCCAGCTCGAAGGTTTGGCCGCGTCGGAATCGGTGCGCGGCGCGCCGCTCGATGCGCCGCTGCAAATTCAGGAAAGCGGCGCCGTGTTCTTCGCCGATCCGCGCGAAGGCCAGAAGACCGGCTGGTTCTTCGACCAGCGCGACAATCGCGCCTTCCTCGCCAATCTGTGTGCGGGCAAGCGCGTGCTCGACGTCTATTGCTACGTCGGCGGCTTCGGCGTGCTGGCGGCAAAGCGCGGCGCCACCGCCGTGAAACTCGTCGATAGCTCGCAGACGGCGCTCGACCTCGCCAAGCGCGCGGCCGACGCGAATGGCGTGACCGCGCAATGCGCATTCGAGAAAGCCGACGCGTTCGCTTTTCTGGAGGCGCAAGGCCGCGCGGGCACCGTCTACGACGTCGTCTCGGCCGATCCACCGGCTTTCGCCAAATCGCGCAAGGACGTGCCGATGGCGCTGAAGGGCTATCGCAAGCTCGCGCGCGCCGCCGCTAAGCTGGTCGCCCCCGGCGGCATTCTGTTCGTCGCGTCCTGCTCGCATAATATCGAGCCGGGGCCTTTCGCCGAGGAAGTCGCGCGCGGCGTGTCGGAAGCGGGCCGCAATGCGCGCATTCTGCGCGTGGCCGGTGCCGCCGCCGACCATCCGCTGCATCCGCATCTGCCCGAAAGCGCCTATCTCAAGGCGATGGCGCTGGCGCTGGATTAAATCGGCAGGCGGAACAGGAAGCGCACCAGCTTGCGCGTGCGTGGACTGAACAGCTTCGGCGCGAAGGACGATCCGGCCGCGCGTTTGCCGACTTCGCCCAGCACCGGATAGGGCACGATCGTGCCCGCCATCGACGCGAGCGTCAGGCGTTTTTCGACCGCGATCGTCCAGGCATGGATCAATTCGCCCGCGTGTGGACCCACGATCGTGGCGCCGATCACGCGGCCCTTTTTGTCGGCGACGATCTTCGCCATGCCATGCGCCCCGCCTTGCGCGGTAGCACGATCATTCTCGTGGAACGACCAGCGCGCGAGGCGGAAATCGATCCCCGCCGCTTTCGCTTCCGCTTCGGTCATGCCGACCTGCGCCAATTCCGGTTCGGTGAAGGTCGCGCGCGGAATGGCGCGGAAATCGGCCTTCGCCGGAATCCGGAAACAGAGATTCTTGATCGCGATCCCGGCCTGCCAGCCCGCGACATGGGTGAATTGCGGCCCGCCCGTACAGTCGCCGATCGCCAGCACGTCGCGGTTGGACGTGCGCAAACGCGCATCGATGGCGATGCCCTTGGGCGTATGCGCGATGCCAGCGGCATCGAGACCAAGCCCGTCGATATTCGGCACGCGGCCGGCGGCGACCAGCACATGGCTCGCCTGGAGGCGATTGCCGTCGGCCAGGATCAGCGTGCCGGGCGCTTCCGCGCCGACGACGCCGATATTCTCGCGCAGATAAACGCCGTCGCGGATCAACGCATCGCGCACATAGGCGACGGCTTCGGGATCTTCTTTCGCAAGGATGCTCGGCCCCGCTTCAAGCAGCGTGACCCACGTGCCCAGCCGCGCGTAAGCATGCGCAAGCTCGCAGCCGATCGCCCCGCCGCCGACGACCACGAGATGCGATGGCGCAACGTCGAGATCGAAGATCGTCTCGTTCGTCAGATACGGGATATCGCCAAGGCCCGGAATCGGCGGGCGCGAAGCCCGGCTGCCGGTCGCGATCACCCATTTGCGCGCCGTGTAGCGCTTGCCGCCCGCCTCCACTTCGCGCGGCCCCACGAAGGAAGCGTGCGCGCGAATGACCGTGACGCCCAGCCCTTCGAAACGCGCTTGCGAATCATGCGGTGCGATCGCCGCGATGGCGCCCTTCACATGCGCCTTCACCTTGGCGTAGTCGACCGTGAAGCCGCCGGGCACGACGATGCCGAAGCGATCGGCGTGGCGCACGGCATTCGCCGCTTCCGCCGCTGCGATCAAAGCCTTGGACGGCACGCAGCCGAAATTCAGGCAATCGCCGCCCATCTCATGCGCTTCGAACAGCGCGACGTTGAGGCCGAGTTGCGAAGCGCCCGCCGCGACCGAAAGTCCGCCGGAACCCGCCCCGATCACGCCGATGTCGAAATCGCTCATGGACGGCCTTTCGAGAATTTGCGGTAGACGACCGGGATCAGCGCTAAGGCGGCAAGCCCCAGCAACGGCAGCAGCACTTGGGGTGCAAAGATGATTCCCAGATCCGGCCGCCCGCCTTGGTCGAACACGGCCCCCAGCCCCGCCCCGACCGAGGCGAAGACGAACGTGCCCGGCATGATGCCGAAAAACGTGCCGATCGCGTAGGTACGAAGCGACACGCCCAGGAAAGCCGGAGCGAGGTTCACCAGGAAGAACGGGAATAACGGCACAAGGCGCAGCACCAACAGATAGGACAGCGCGTTGTCGCGAAACCCGGCTTCGAGTTTGCGCAAAGTCGGTCCCGCTTTCTCGCGCAACGGCTCGCCCAAGGCGGTGCGCGCGATCAAGAACAACAGGCAGGCGCCGATCGTCGCCGCAAACACGGTCGCGATTCCGCCGACCAGCGTGCCGAACAGGAACCCGCCGGTCAGCGTGGCGACCGCTCCGCCCGGCAGCGACAACGCCACGACGCCAATATAGACGAGCATGTAGAGAGCGATGGCGAGCGCGCCATGTTCGGAAGTCCAGGCGAGAAGCCGCGCGCGATTCTCGGCCAGAACGTCGAAGCTCAAATACCGATCAAGGCCCAAGGCGAAAACGAGCCCCCCCGCCCCCAGCAAGACCGCGAGAGGCAAGAGTCGGCGCCAGAGGGGGGTGGGGTTGGGACTGGACAGGGGCGTCATTCCCGGCTAATTCGCGGTTCGGGACGCCCAAGTTACCCCTAAACACCTGGAAACGGTTGTTAATTTCCGGATTTCCAGGGATGCAATCGGTCGATTGACGAGGGGCGGGTCGTCCCGTATAACGCCCCCTCGATTTCGACCGGATTACCTTTGGAGTTCGACCCGTGAAGCGCACTTATCAGCCCAGCAAGCTCGTCCGCAAGCGCCGGCACGGTTTCCGTTCGCGTATGGCCACGGTTGGCGGCCGCAAGGTTTTGCAGCGTCGCCGCACCAAGGGCCGTAAGCGCCTGTCGGCCTAAGGGCCGCCCGGCCGCACGGCCGGTTTCCCGATCCGGCGTGGGGTACGCGTTCCTATGTCCCAAACGCCGGCTAGTCTTCCTTCTCGACGCCTGAAAACCCGCCCGCAATTTCTTGCGGTGGCGGGTGCACGTCGTAAATACGCCGTCGACGGCCTTGTCTTGCAAGGGATGAACCGCGGCGACGACGATCCCGCTATCGGCCTTGGCTTCACCGCGACGCGCAAAATCGGCAACGCCGTCGTGCGCAACCGCGCGCGCCGCCGCTTGAAGGAAGCAGCACGGATCGCCCTCGCCAACAAGGGCCAGGCGGGCTGGGATTACGTCGCCATCGCGCGCGCCGAAACCGGCGATTTGCCGTTCCCCCGCCTGATCGCGGATTTCGAGCGCGCGCTGACCAAGCTCGCCGCCGGCCCGCAGAGGAAGGCGCCATGATCGCGCGGCTTCTCGATGCCCTCGTCGTCG
>JAIUNH010000261.1 GCA_020161965.1 Pseudomonadota bacterium | reverse complement strand
GCAGCGTGGTCAGCACCGTTAGCGGATGGATCCAGCTTTCGTAAAGAACGCCGAGCACGATATAGATCGCGACGATCGCCGCGACGATCAGCAGTGGCATCGTGCGCGTCGTTTGCGCGAAGGTGCGCGCGGAGCCCGCGAAATTTCCATGGACCGAGGTCGGCAGGTTCAACGAGCGCTGCGCGTCCAGCAGCAGATCGGCGGCTTCGCCCAAAGTCACGCCGTCCTCGACAGCGAAGCTCAACGTCGCCGCCGGTTGCCCGCCGTCATGCGCAATGGAAGCGGGGGCGGCTTGCGGCGCCCAACGCGCGATCTGCGACAAGGGCACGAAGCCGCGCGGGGTCGTGCTGACGGGCGAACCCGTGCTTGCGTCGCGCGGTGTGCCGGCGGCGGTGTTTGCGAGGGCGGCCGTCCCGATCGGCACGTAGATATTCTCCAGCGCCTCGGGCGCGCCCAAGAAGCGCTGTCCGACGCCGAGCACGACGCGGTACTGGTTGAGATCGGCATAGATCGTCGCGACTTGGCGCTGGCCGAAAGCGTTATAGAGCGCGGCGTTGACGGCCTGCATCGTGACGCCCAGCCTTGCCGCGCGGTCGCGATCGATCTCGACATAGACCGACATGGCACTGCGCTGCTGGTCGATATCGACGTCGGTCAGACCCGGCGTTTCGCGCAATTTCGCGACGAGCTTTTGCCCCGCATCCCACAGCGTGTCGGGATCGTCGGCCTTCAGCGAATATTGATAGGCGCTGTTGGACGATCGCGCGCCGATGCGCATGTCCTGCACGGGGCTCAAGAACACGGTCAACCCGGTGACGCGCGCGAGTTGCGGACGCAAGCGCGTGATGATCGCGCGGCTCGAATCACGTTGTGCGACAGGCTTCAACGCGATCGACATGAAGCCGCTGCCCGCCCGCGTACCGCCGGTGAAGGCGACGACCGACTCAACGCCGGGATCGGAGCGCACGATGCGTTCGATCTGGCGCAGTTTGTTCTGCATGTCGCGGAACGAGATGCTTTGATCGGCCCGCAGACCGCCGATCATCGCGCCCGTATCCTGTTCGGGGAAGAATCCCTTGGGGATCGTCTGGATCAGATAGATGCTGCCCGCGAGCGTGGCGACGAAAGCCAGCAGCACGATCTTGGGATGAGCCAGGGCCCAATCGAGATCATGCGCGTAACGCCGCTGCGCCAGGCCGAACAGATATTCGGCCGTGCGGCTCAGCGTGTTCGGCTTCTCGTCGGCGCGCAGCAGCAAGGACGCCAGCATCGGCGTTGTGGTCAGCGACACGACGAGGCTGATCGCGATGGCGATGGTCATCGTCACCGCGAACTCGGCGAAGATGCGTCCCACCACGCCGCCCATGAACAGCAGCGGAATGAAGGCCGCGATCAAGCCGACGGAGATCGACAGCACCGTGAAGCCCACGTCGCGCGCCCCGTTCAAGGCGGCCATGCGCGGGCTTTCGCCCTTTTCGATATGGCGGGCGATATTCTCCATCACCACGATCGCATCGTCGGCGACGAAGCCGGTCGCGATGGTCAGCGCCATCAGCGACAGATTGTTCAGCGAGAATCCCGCCAGATACATGATCGCCAGCGTGCCGAGCAGCGATACGCTGATCGACACGAGCGGGATCAGTGTCGCGCGCAGCGAACGCAGGAAGAAGCTGACGACCACGACGACCAGCAGCGTGGCGACGACCAAGGCGGTCTCGACTTCCTTCAGCGAGGCGCGGATCGTCTTGGTGCGGTCGGAGGCGACATGCAGCGAAATGCCGGCGGGCAGTGACGCTTCGAGGACGGGCATTTCCGCCTTCACCGCGTCGACCGTCGCGACGATATTCGCACCGGGCTGGCGGCTCAGCAGGATCATCACCGCTGGTTGGCCGTTATAGAGCCCCATCGTGCGGACATCCTCGGGGCCGTCGGTGATTTCGGCGACGTCGGAGAGGCGCACGGCGGCGCCGTTGCGCCACGCGACGACGAGGTCCTTGTAGTCGGCGGCGAAGCGGCCTTGGCGCGTCGTATAGACCTGCCAAGACAACGCCTCGCCGTCGATGGCGCCGCGCGGGCGGTTGGCGCTGATCGCGGCCAAGGCGGCGCGCACGTCTTCGCTGGAAATGCCGAAGCGTGTCAGCGCCAGCGGATTGAGATCGACGCGCACGGCGGGCAGGGCGGCCCCGCCCATTTCGACGTCGCCGACACCTTCGATCTGCAACAGGCGCTGCTGCACGATGTTGGACACGGCGTCGTATATTTCGGGCGGCGTCAGCGTGGGCGAGGTTAGCGCCAGAATCAGCACGGGCGCGTCGGCCGGATTGATTTTGCGATAGGTCGGATTGCTTTTGAGGGCGGCGGGCAGATCGAGCCGCGCGGCGTTCAGGGCCGCTTGTACGTCGCGCGCGGCCCCGTCGATCGACCGGCTCAGATCGAATTGCAGAATGACGTTACTGCTGCCGATACCCGAGCGCGAGGTGATCTCGGTCACACCCGCAATGGTGCCGAGATGCTTCTCCAAGGGTGCTGCGACGCTCGCCGACATTGTGGATGGGCTCGCCCCCGGAACGGCGGCGGTGACGACGATGGTCGGAAAATCGACCTGCGGCAACGGGGCGACCGGCAGCAGGAAGAACGACGCCAGGCCCGACAAGGCGATGCCGATCGTCAGCAGGATCGTGCCGATCGGGCGGCGGATGAAGGGGGCGGAGAGATTCATCGCCCGAGCCGATCGAAGAACAGGAAGATGACCGGCGTGGTGAACAATGTCAGCGCTTGGCTGACGATCAAGCCGCCGGCGATGGCGATACCCAGAGGTTGGCGCAATTCCGCACCCATGCCCGCGCCGAAGATCAGCGGCAAGGCGGCGAACAAGGCGGCCAGCGTCGTCATCAGGATCGGGCGGAAGCGCAGCAAGGCGGCTTGGCGGATCGCGGCGACGGGGTCGGTTTCGCCCGCACGCCGCGCCTCGATCGCGAAATCGATCATGATGATGGCGTTCTTTTTGACGATGCCGATCAGCAGCACCAAGCCGATGATGCCGATGACGCCGAGGTCGTTGCCGGTCAGCATCAACGCGACCAATGCGCCAACGCCGGCCGAAGGCAGCGTCGACAGGATCGTCACCGGGTGGACGAAGCTTTCGTACAGCACGCCCAGCACGATATAGACGACGATGATCGCCGCCAGGATCAGATAAATCTGATTGCTCAGCGCCGCGCGGAATGCGCTGGCGGTACCGGTGAATTTGATCGTCACGCCCGGCGGAATGCCGATTTGCGCCGCCGTTGCCGTGATGCGGTCAACCGCGTCGCCCAGCGCCACGCCGGATGCCACGTCGAAACCGATCGTTGCGGCGGGATATTGCGCGACGCGCGAGACCAGCAGCGGCGCTTGGCCTGTGACGAAACGCGCGATCGTGCCCAGCGGCACGGAGGTCGTGGAATTCACCGGCACGTAAAGCCGGTTGAGGGAGTCCGGTGTCGCCAACATGCCGGGCTGGCTTTCCAGGATCACACGATATTGCGCGGCGGGCGCGAAGATCGTCGAGACGATGCGCTGGCCGAAGGCGTTGTAGAGGGCGGCGTCGATCGTCGCCGCACTGATCCCCAATCGTGCGGCCGCATCGCGATCGATGGCGACGGTGACGGAGGCCCCGCGCGCCAGCACGTTCGATGTCGGGTCGCGCAGCATCGGCTCGCGGCGCAGCGCGGCCAGCAATCGTTCGGCCGTCGCGTTGACCTCGTCGAGTTTCGCGCCTTCCAGCGAGAAGCGATAGCGATTGGCGCCGGTTTCCGTCTCGATCGTCAAATCCTGCACGGGCTGAAGATGCAGCGTGACGCCCGGCACCGCGCGGGCGCGTTCGCGCAGGCGATCGAGCAGCGCGTTTTGGGGGCCGCGTTGATCCTTGGCGACCAAATTGATCAGCATCCGGCCTTGGTTGAGCGTCGGGTTCTGCCCGTCGACGCCGACATTGGAGCTGAGGCTCGCGATTTCCGGATCGGCGAGGATCGCGTCGGCGATTTGCGCTTGCAGGGACGACATGCGTTGGAACGACACGTCCTGGTCGGCGACGATCGTGGCGCGGATCTGGCCCGTATCCTGTTCGGGGAACAGGCCTTTGGGAATCTGGATATAGAGCGCCACGGTCAATGCCAGCGTCGCTACGAAGAACAGCAGCGTGATCGCGCGATAGGCAAAGACCCAATCGAGCATCACGGCGTAGATGCGCGCGACCGCGTCGAACCACGCCATCGTCCAGCGCACGAGGGCGGGGGCTTCGCCTTCCGATTCCGGCTTCATCCAGCGCGCCGTCAGCATCGGCACCAGCGTCAGCGCGACGATCGCCGAAATCAGGATCGAGATCGCCAGCGTGATCGCGAATTCGCGGAAAAGCCGCCCGACGACATCGTCCATGAACAGCAGCGGGATCAGCACGGCGATCAGCGAGATCGTCAGCGAGACGAGGGTGAAGCCGATCTGCCTCGCGCCGTCGAGCGCGGCCTCGAGGCGCGACTTGCCTTCCTCGAGATGGCGCGCGACGTTCTCGAGCATGACGATCGCGTCGTCGACGACGAAGCCCGTGGCGATGGTCAGCGCCATCAGGGTCAGGTTGTTGAGCGAGAAGCCGGCCAGCAGCATGAAGCCGAACGTCGCCACCAGCGACAGCGGCACGGCGAGGCTCGGGATGATCGTCGCCGGGATCGTGCGCAGGAACACGAACGTGACGAGCACGACGAGGCCGATCGCGAGCAGCAGTTCGTGCTGCACGCCCTTGATCGACGCGCGGATGGATTCGGTGCGGTCGCTCAGCACCTCGATCGCGACCGCCTGCGGCATCGCCGCGCGCAGGCGCGGCAGCAGCGCCTGGATGCCCTCGACGACCTCGATGACATTGGCGCCGGGCTGGCGCTGGATGTTGACGAGGATGGCCGGCACGTCGCCCGACCACGCGGCGAGCTGGCGGTTCTCGGCGCCCTGTTCGATGCGCGCGACATCGCCGAGGCGCAGCGGCGCACCGCCCTGCCAGGCGATGACGAGGTCGCGGTATTCCTCGACCGTGCGCATCTGGTCGTTGGCGTCGAGCATGATCGCGCGGATCGGTCCGTCGAAGCTGCCCTTCGGCATGTTGACGTTCGACGCCGCGATCGCCGCGCGGATGTCGTCCATGCCGGCGCCGGCCGCGGCGAGCGCGGTCGGGTTGACCTCGATGCGCATGGCCGGACGCTGGCCGCCGGCGAGGCTGACCAGGCCGACGCCGGGCAGCTGCGACAGGCGTTGCGCCATGCGCGTGTCGACGAGGTCGTAGACCTCGGGCAGCGGCAGCGTGCGCGAGGTCACCGCGAGCGTGATGATCGGCGTGTCGGCCGGATTGACCTTGCGGTACACCGGCGGCATCGGCAGGTCGTCCGGCAGGAACGTGTTGGCCGCGTTGATCGCCGCCTGCACTTCCTGCTCGGCGACGCCGAGATCGACCTCGAGGGCGAACTTGAGCGTGATGACCGACGCACCGCCCGAACTGGTCGACGCCATCTGGTCGAGGCCCGGGATCTGGCCGAGGCGGCGTTCGAGCGGCGCGGTCACCGCGCTCGTCGTCACCGACGGGCTCGCGCCAGGGTACAGGGTCAGCACCTGGATCGTCGGGTAGTCGACCTGCGGCAGCGCCGCCACCGGCAGCAACCGGTACGCGAACAACCCCGACATCAGCAGCGCGAGCATCAGCAGCGTGGTCGCCACCGGGCGCAGGATGAACGGGCGCGAGAGGTTCATCCGGCCGGTCCGTTCGCGGCCGGCGCCTTCGCATCGTCGTCGGCGACGATCTCGGCCTTCTTGCCCTCGTCGA
>JAIUNH010000260.1 GCA_020161965.1 Pseudomonadota bacterium | reverse complement strand
GATTCCGCGCCGTTGCCGGAACTCGTCGGGATGCTCAACACCGCGCGCCATTGCGGCACGTCGCCCGCGGTCGATGCGCCGATCGCGTTGGTGCCGGTCGAGGTGCCCGCCGTCACGCCGGGCAGCGTGCCCGTCCCGTCCAACGCCGAACGGTTATACCAGGTGATGGTCATGGGTTGCGCGTTGCCATTCGCGTCGGTGATGGTGATCGTGCCGCCGTTGAACACGGTCCCCGCCGCGGCGTTGGAAGGTATGTTCGCCGCGTAGCTCGCCAGCGTCGAGGCCAATGCCGGCATTTGATCCTTGTTGATCTGCGCCGGCACCAACGGCCCTTGATCGGGCTGCGGATTGGGGGTGGCCGTCGTCGGGCGCGGCACGGAGCGCGCGTAGAGATACTTCCCCGCCCCGTTCACGAAGTAATTGTTCTGGTCGAGCGAGAAGTCGCCGCGCCGGGTGAATTGCCGCACGTTGTTGGTCGACAAGCCGGATGCCGTCGTGAACCCATCCTGCACCGGCAGCCAGCCCGAGCCGGTCACCGCGATCGAGGTCGGGGACGCGTCTTGAATGATCGGCCCGCCGAGCGCATTGACGAATTTCGGCGTCGCGGTGGCGCCGCCGGGATTGAAGAAACGCTGGGACGACGCGGAAACGTAGGACGAGAAATTCGCGTCGATGCGCTTGAAACCGATCGTCGCCGAATTCGCGACGTTGTCCGAAATGTAATTGATCGCGGTCTGGAAGGCGTTGAGACCGCTAATCGCGGAATTCATTGCGACGGTTGCCATATGTTTTGACTCCTTATCGTCAGGCCAAATATTTCGCGAGGTTCAGATTCAAAATATCGCGGGTGGTGATGTAGGTGGCTTCGAGCGAGGCTTGCACGCCGGCGATCTTGGTGCCGACTTCGCCGATATCGACGGCGACGATCTTGTCGGCGGAAATCGTCGTCGAGGTGACGGTGCTTTCCTGGATCTCGCGCATATCCTTCAGCATCGCCTGATTGGCGCCGTTGGTGCCCGACAGGTTGGCGATATCCTTCATCGCCTGCTGAATCTGCGCTTGGGCCTGCGCCAGATATTGCTGCGCGTTGCCCGACGGGTCGTTCTGCAAATAGGTGTCGGGCGTGTTCTGCGCCCAGCGCAGCGCCATCTTGTAGTTCCGCAGACCGTTGACGAGATTCTGGAACGCGCCATTGGCGGCGCTGATCCCGAAATCGACATTCATCCCGTCGGCGACCGACACGCTGGTCTGCGAATAGATCCATTGGCCGTTGGCGGTCGAGGGTGCCGCGGAATCGAGACTCGCATCGATATAGCCGGGCACGTTCGTATTCCCGTCGCCCGCGAACTGCGCCGTGTTGACGGGGGCCGTGAACGGGATCGATTGCACGGCGTTCGCATAGGTCGCGTTGCGCGGCGGCGAACTGGTGCTGGCACCGAAATCGTTGACGCCCGCGGCCAAGGCGGCCGTATCGAGACCCGTCAAATTCTTCATCGGCGCGGTCGAATAGGCCGTGCCGCCGAAGATATAGCGCTGGCCGTCGGTCGTGTTCAGGATCGACTGGATGCGATTGAGCGCGCCATCGACCAGCGCCATTTGAACGGAGTAAGTCGCCGGCGTGGTCGATTGGGTCTTCAGCAGCTCCGAATTCATGTCGCCGGCGATGCTTTGCAGCGAGGTCAACGACTGCGCGTAAAGATCGGTGCGGTACTGCGTCGCGTCGATCGCGCGGGTGTAGATCGTCGCTTGGACCGTCGTCTGGCGGTATTGCTGATAGCGGATCGTATCGGAAGCGAGCCCCGTTTGCTGGAACGACGCCAACGCGACGCCGATCAAGCCGTCGCGTTTGCGCCCCGTCGACAATTCCTTTTGCAGCGCGCCAAGCTCGGTCGTCTGCGACGAGATGTTGCGCTGGATGCCCAGAAGCTGCGCGAGGCTGGTGATGCCGGCCGTCATGGTCAGTTCCTTCCGAGATTGATCAGCGTATCCATCATCGTGCGCACGGTCTGCATGACCATGGCCGAGGCCTGATACGCGTTTTGCAGCGTCACGAGATGCGCCATCTCCTGATCGACCGACACGCCGACCGTGTTGAGATAGGCCTGGTTCGTCTGCGATCGCAGCCCATCGCTATAAATCGCGGTGTTCTGCGCGTCGGCGATGCTCCAGGCCGTGTAGGACACGGTCGAGCCGATCGTGTTCGCGATCGTCAGCGCGCCTTGCACGATGCCGGTGTTGTTGAGGGCACCCGCCCCGGTCGGCATCGGAATGGAGTCGAAGGTCGTGGCGGTCGCGTTGTTCAACGCGTCCGACATGTCGCCCGCCGCACCGGCTTTCGCCTTCGTGCCGCCATTGGCGAGGGCCGGATTGACCTGCAACATCGACGCCGCCGACGGATTATTGCCGTAAGCGGGCTCGATCACGTAAACGCTGCTCGCCCCCGGCGCCGAGGTGAAAGGCGGGTTCAGATTCAGCGTGTCGCCCGTGTTGCCGGTGATCTTGGCGACCTGTCCCGCCCCCGGCCCCGACACGATGCGCACCTGATAGGCCACACCCGTCGCCGTCGGCGCGAACTGGTTGGGCGTCCAGGAATTCGTCGTGTCGGTCAGGCTGGTCGTCGTCGCCGCCGTCGTGGCGTTCGACATCAGCGGGCCGGTCACCTCTTGGATCACGTATTTGCTCGTGCCATCGGTCGCGGCCAAGCCGGGTGCCGTGATCGACGTGCCCGTGCTGCCGGTGATGATCGCGGACGATCCCTTGCCGAGCCCGTCGGTGATCGTCACACGATAATAAGCCGTGGACGTGGGCGAATAGTTGCCGAACGCGGCACCGGTATCCGTCAGCCCGTCGGCGGCGGTCGATCCGGTCGCGCCGCCGGTCGCGACATTCGTCGCCGTCGTGTTCGATACGGGATAAGGCAGGTTGGAATAGGTGAAGAAATTCGCCGCCAGCTCGTTCCCGTAGGAGGCACTTTTGTTGTAGGCGGTATTGACCGCATAGGCGACCTGGTTGGCGATCGCGTCGAGCTGATTCTGGAACTTGCGCAAGGCGCCATCGCCCGGCTCGCTCGACGCCATCACGCCTTGCGAATAGCTCGAGGTTGAAGCCTGCGCCTCAAACCCGGCGCGCAAACGCATCAGGGATTCGAGCTGGCCGCCGGGGAAGGACGATGCCGGCACGCTTTGCGTGGCGCCGTTGACCGACATCTGGATTTGGTTCGAATTCGGATCGTAGCTGAAGCTCGGCGGCACGGCGCCGGACACCAACGTCTGCCCGCCCGCCGTCACGATCTGCAGCGAATTCGTGCCCGTACCCAAGATCTGCACCTTGGTGATCTTGGACATCTGCGCGACGACCTGATCCATCTGGTCCTGCAGATCGCCGATCGGCTGCCCGGTCGAAGACTGGTTCACGATCTGGGCGTTCAGGTCATAGGCCTGGCGGACCAGTTGGTTGAGCTGCGTCACGTTCTGCGAAATGTCCGTTTGGACCATCGCGTCGATTTGCTGCGGCTGCCCGGCGAGATTGTTGATCTCCCCCGCCAGCAGCGTGCCTTGCGTGACCACCGCGCGCGCCAGTGTCGCGTTCTCGGGGTTCGCTTCGTAGTCCTTACACGCCTGCTGGAACGCCTGATAGGTCGAGGTCAAACGCGGCGTGCCGCTCTCGACGTTCAGGAAAGAGCCGATGCGCTGCAGATATTGCTGACGCACCGCCGCCCCGGCCGATTCCGCCGTGCGGTTCAGCAACTCGTTCTGCAACGTCGTGTTGGTCGTGCGGGTGATCGAGGCGATCGCAACACCGCTCGGCAAACCCTGCACGACCGGCGTGGTGAGGTTCACCCGCTTCTGCGTGTATCCGGCCGTCTGCGCATTCGCGACATTCGCCGAAGCGATGCGCGATTGCTGCTGCAAGGTCAGCAGCGAGCTCAACGACGAATAGAGTGCCGCGGAAAGCGACATCGGCAATCACTCCAGAAGAAAACGCGACGCTTAAAAAATGAAATCTCTATGCAGATGGAGGTGCAAACCGCTTGCCAGTCGCGCCGCATTGATTCGTTTGGAAGATTCGAGACCCGAAACATCGCGGCGGAAAAAACGACTAGGCAAGACTCGGTTTAGTGGAGTTTTTTACCTATCAACACAATCTATACGTGGACAATGAATTCCGGGAAATTTCCGGCGGTGCAATTGAATTTTATCCGGGACACGCGAATCAGCGCGTATCGATATGTAACGCGCGCGGCGCCGCAATGAAAAACGAAAACGACGCGCGATGCCGATTATCTTTGGTTGAAGCGCCATTAACCTCAATGCGCGTTAACCACAACGCGACATTAACCATGCGACCCCAGCGCGCGAATGGCGTAGGCTTGCGCGCAACAAGGAGTCTCCACCGTGCTGCACGGGCGTATGTTGCGATACTTGGATGAGATCGTCCGCTCGGGCTCGATCCGTAAGGCGTCGGCGCGATTGAACGTCGCGTCGTCGGCGATCAATCGCCAACTTCTGGCGCTGGAGGCCGAACTCGGCGCGCCGTTATTCGAACGCCTGCCGCGCGGATTGCGGCTGACGGCCGCGGGCGAAATGCTGATCGCCCATATCCGCCAGACCCTGAAGGATCACGACCGGTTGCGTCGGCGCATCGAAGGTCTCAAAGGTTTGCGCCACGGCAAGGTCGCGATCGGCACGGTCAGCGGCAGGTAGAGAACGAGAATCCAGCTCACCACATGCTCGGGCTTCATCTCGCGGCTCATGCGCGCGCCGAGCACATAGCCGACGCTGGCCGAGGCCATCGCGAGGAGAAGCAGGCCGTCGGCGATGTGAAACCCGCCCTCTCCCCCCGCGAGCCAGGCATAGGCGAGCACCAGCCCGAAACCGAGAATCGCCAGCGCCCAGAACGCCGGCGAAGCCCGCTCGCGCATCCAGAGCGCGGTCAGCGCCGCGGTGCCGAGCGGCAGCGCGCCGGCGATCACCGCCGCGTGCATCGCATCGACGTATTGCACCGCAAGGCCGAGGAACAGCGGAAAGCCGATGACGATCCCCGTGCCCGCCGTGATGAGCGGGAGGATCTGGCGCCGTGCCGGCCGGGGCGCGCGCGTGACCAGCAGATAGGCGATCGCGAGAACGCCCGCCGCCGCCGCGCGGCCGAAGGTGATGAAGGCGGGGGAAAGCCCGGCGAATCCGGGCGTCGCGGTGGCGAGCT
Organism: Pseudomonadota bacterium; assembly: GCA_020161965.1. Taxonomy (GTDB): domain Bacteria; phylum Pseudomonadota; class Alphaproteobacteria; order CACIAM-22H2; family CACIAM-22H2; genus Tagaea. The sequence goes on along the minus strand of JAIUNH010000260.1, from coordinate 698 downwards.
TGGTGAACGGCGTCGTCAGCGCGAACAGCACGACCCCGAGCAGGCCGAGCAGAAAACCCTTGTCGGAATCGGACATGAGTCACCCTTCGGAAAAGTCGGCAAAAACCAGTGTCTGGAACTGATCCTGCCCCCTGTTCATGGAAGGGGAGGCCCCCGTTTGCGGAAGGGGAATCCTGTGAAGTGGCGCGGGCGACGGGGCTCGAACCCGCGACCTCCGGCGTGACAGGCCGGCACTCTAACCGACTGAGCTACGCCCGCATCCAAATCAATGCCGGGGCAGGCCCCGGCAAGGCGGCAACGGTTACGCGAAGGGTGCCTCGCCTGTCAAGCAGCGCCCGTGTCCCGTGCCGCATCTTTTTTCGGCATCGGGAACATGGCTTCCGGCAAGGGCGAAGCGGGCTACTGGCGCGACCAGTCCTCGAGCCCGACCGTGCGGTCGCCGGTGTAGGCCCATGCGGCCTGGTAGCCGCTGTCGTCGTCCTTCGCGACGAGCAGCATCACGCCCGTCCGCCCGTGTCCGGAGAAGTTGAGCGCGACGATCTTGCCGTCGCCAATGCCGAAGCCGTTCCAGACCTGCCCGCCGATCCGCCAGACGATGCGCCAGGTGCTGTCGCTGGTCTGGGTCAGGGTCGCGGTGCCGGTGTAGCCGCCGCCGCTGGTGCCGTCCTTGCCGGCGACGACGTAGTTGCCGGGGCCGC
>JAIUNH010000259.1 GCA_020161965.1 Pseudomonadota bacterium | reverse complement strand
TTCGGCGAACGGCGAGAAAGACATCGGCGAGATGATCGCCAAGGCGATGCAGAAGGTCGGCAAGGAAGGCGTCATCACGGTGGAAGAGGCCAAGAGCCTCGAAACCGAACTCGACGTCGTCGAAGGCATGCAGTTCGATCGCGGCTATCTGTCGCCGTATTTCGTCACCAACGCCGACAAGATGACGGTCGAACTCGACGATCCGTATATCCTGATCCACGAGAAGAAGCTGACCGGCTTGCAGCCGCTGCTGCCCGTGCTCGAATCGGTGGTGCAGACCGGCAAGCCCTTGCTGATCATCGCCGAAGAAGTCGAAGGCGAGGCTTTGGCGACCCTGGTCGTCAACAAGCTGCGCGGCGGCTTGAAGATCGCCGCCGTCAAGGCGCCGGGCTTCGGCGATCGCCGCAAGGCGATGCTGGAGGATATCGCGATCCTCACCGCCGGCCAGGTGATCTCGGAAGATCTCGGCATCAAGCTCGAGAACGTCACCCTCGACATGCTGGGCCGCGCCAAGAAGGTCCGCATCGACAAGGACAACACGACGGTCATCGACGGCACCGGCAAGAAGAAGGACATCGAAGCGCGCGTCGGGCAGATCAAGGCGCAGATCGAGGAAACCACCTCGGACTACGACCGCGAGAAGCTGCAGGAGCGTCTGGCGAAGCTCGCCGGCGGTGTCGCCGTCATCCGTGTGGGCGGTGCGACCGAGGTCGAGGTCAAGGAGCGCAAGGATCGCGTCGACGACGCGATGCACGCGACCAAGGCCGCGGTCGAGGAAGGCATCCTGCCCGGCGGCGGCATGGGCTTGCTCTACGCGACCCGTGCGCTCGACGGCCTGAAGGGGGCCAACAACGACCAGCAGGTCGGCATCGAGATCGTGCGCAAGGCGCTGCAAGCGCCCACGCGCCAGATCGCCGAGAATGCCGGTGCCGATGGCGCGTTGATCGTCGGCAAGCTGCTGGAAGGCAAGTCGGCGACCCAGGGCTTCAACGCCCAGACCGGCGAATATGTCGACATGATCAAGGAAGGGATCATCGACCCGACCAAGGTGGTGCGTCTCGCCTTGCAGGACGCGTCGTCGGTCGCGGGTCTGTTGATCACGACCGAAGCGATGATCGCCGAAGCGCCGAAGCCCGAAAAGGCCCCGGCGATGCCGGCGATGCCGGCGGGCGGCATGGGCGACTACTAAGCCCGAACCCGCGCAACCCAAACGCTATGGCATGCGGAACCCCCGGGGGCGACCCCGGGGGTTTTTCGTTGCGGGCCGCGCAATGGCGAAATAGGGTCCGCCGCTATGCAACCCGTTTTCGACGTCGTTCTGCCGGTCTTCGGCATTATTTTCGCGGGCTATATGTCCGGCCGCGTGCGCCTTCTCGGGGCGGACTCGTCAGAGGCGTTGAACAAATTCTGCTACTGGTTCGCGTTGCCGCCCGTACTGTTCATGGGCCCGGCCCGCGTGCCCTTGGCGCAGGTTTTCGACCTGCCTTATATCGGTACGTTCGTGGGCGGTTTCGCGATTTCCTGGCTCGTCGGCCTTGCCGGGTTGATGTTGTTCTTCCGCGCCGGGACCGCGCAAACGGCACTCGCCTTGCTCGCCGCGACCTTCGCGAATGTCGGCTATATGGGCATTCCGCTGTTCCTGGCGGCGTTCGGGCCGGCGAATTCGCTGCCCGCCATTCTGGGCACGTCGATCTATTCGCTCACGCTTGTCGCCGCGACGGTGGTGCTGGTCGAAAGCGGTTTGGCGGGCCAAGGTGGTGCACGCCATGCGCTGGTCAACGTCGCCAAGGGTCTCGCCAAAAGCCCGCTGGTCGTGTCGCCCTTGCTGGGCCTCGCCTGGAACCTGACCGGCGTGCCGTTGCCCAAGCCCGTCGTCAATTTCGGCGAATTGCTGGGGGCTGCCGCCGGACCTTGCGCGCTCTTCGCGATCGGGCTGTTCCTGTCGGGAAGATCATTGGGCACGCTCGCGGGCGGGCGCAAATCGGTCGAAGTCGGCTGGCTCGTTTTCGTAAAGCTGATCGTGCAGCCGCTGGTCACGTGGTGGCTCGCCGGCCTGTTCGGCCTCGACCCGTTCCTGACGGCCGCCGCCGTGATTCTCGCGTCGCTGCCCAGTGCGGCGCTCTGCTTCGTGCTGGCGCAGCAATACAAACTCTATGTCGAGCGCGCGTCGGCCGCGATCCTCGTCTCGACCGTGCTATCGGTCGTGACGATCTCGTTCCTTATGATTCGCTTCGGTTCGGTGAAGCTGCCGAATTGAAAAAGCCGCGCGTCGCGGCGATCGCGTCGGCTAACCCCATACGCTCGACCGTCGTGCCCGGCGGGAAGGCTCCGGCGAGCCGCGACGGGAAGCGCCCGTCGAGCAGCACGAACACACCCGAATCGTCGGCCTTGCGCACCAAGCGCCCGAAGGCCTGACGCAAACGCAAACGCACGATGCGGTCGTCGTAAGCGCTTTTGCCGAAGGCCGCGCGCCGCGCCTTGTGCAAAATATCGGGGCGCGGCCAGGGCACGCGGTCGAACACGATCAAGCGCAAGGCGCGGCCGGGCACATCCACGCCATCGCGCACGGCATCCGTACCCAGCAGGCAGGAATCTTCCTCGGCGCGGAAAATATCGACCAGTGTGGACACGTCCAAGCGATCGACATGCTGGGCGTAAAGCGGCAAGCCCGCCGCTTCGATCGCCTTGCCGATGCGGCTATGCACCGATTTCAAACGGCCGATGGCGGTGAACAGGCCCAGCGCCCCGCCACCCGACGCCAGAAAAAGCTCCCGATACGCCGCCGCGACGCGGTCGGGCTCGTCGCGGCCCAGATCGTTGACGACCAGCACGCGCGTGCGCGACGCGTAGTCGAAGGGCGAGGGCACTTGCGCGCGCACATAGTCGGGCATGTGGCGCGCCCCCGTTCGCTCGGCGGCGGCGGCCCAATCCTTATCGACGTCGCCGGTCGCGTCGGTCAGCGTCGCCGATGTGATCAACGCGCCGTGGGCGGGGCGCAAAACGGTCGCGGCGAAGGGCACGGTCGGATCGATCCAGCGCCGGTTGAGCCCCACATCCGTATCGCGCCCGTCGATGCGGTCGAGCGAAATCCAGTCGACGAATTCGGGCGGCGTTTCGCTCGACAGCGATTTCAACATCGCGCGCCAGCCGGCAAGCTCGTTATTGGCGCGCCGTGCGAGGCCGCGCGCCACCGCTTCGATCCGCGCGCGCGTGGCGGTATCGAGCTCGGCGGCTTCGTCGTCGAGTTTCTCGGCCAGGCGTTTGGCCAAAGCGATCAACGGCTCGGCGATGCGCGCGAGCGAGGCGTCGAGCTTGTCCGCCGCTTCGATCAAACCGGGAATGGCCGGGCGCGGATCGGTTTCCAGCGAATACCCGTCATCCTCGCCCTCGGCGCGCGCGATGGTTTGTTTGCGCAGCAACGCCAGGAACGCTTCGGTCGTGCCGATCGTCTCGCCCGACAAACGCGCCAGCCAGCCTTCGCCCGGTAGCGATCGTGCGGCGGCGATCGCGTGTTCGATCATCGCTTCGGCGCGTTCGTCGCCGGCGACCAGATCGTTGGCGCGCGCTTTAAGCCCGCGCGCGCGTTGGCGCCCGCCTTCGGCGCCGACGATCCAGCGGCGAAGCTCGCTTGTTTCCAAACCGGACAGCGCCGAACCGAACGCCGAATCTGCCGCTTCGAATACGTGATGGCCTTCGTCGAACACGAAGCGCAAAGGCTGGCGCGCATCGGTCGCCCCCGCCGTTTGGTCGGCGGTTGCGGCGCCCAACGCCGCCTGGATCATCACCAGCGCATGATTGGCGATGACGATCTCGGCGCGGCGCGCGCGACGCACGCTCTTTTCGATCGGGCAGCGCGAATAATGCGCGCAAGCCGCGTAAACGCATTCGCCACGCCGATCCGCCAATCCGCGCGTGCGCACTTTGCCGACCAGATCGGGCAGCCACGCCGGAAAATCGCCGCCGACCATGTCGCCGTCGCGGCTTGCCGCTGCCCAGCGCGCCATCAGCCCGAGCGGCACCGCATCGGAGGGCCGCGTGATTACGCCGCGCACCGCCTCTTCCATGTTGAGAAGGCACAGATAATTTTCGCGGCCTTTGCGCAGCACGACCTTATTGCGCTTCTCGGCCGGTTCTTCGAACAGCCGATCAAGCTCGCGGTCGATCTGGTGCTGGAGATTTTTTGTGTAGGTCGAAACCCACACTGCGCCATTATTCTTTTCGGCCCATAACGTGGCTGGGGCGAGATAGCCGAGCGTCTTGCCGACCCCCGTGCCCGCTTCGGCGACGACCAAGCGCGTATGCTCGGGATCGTCCTTGGGCAGGAACGCCGCACTGGCGGCCGAGGCGTAATCGGCTTGCTCGGGCCGCGCTTCGCTCGTCTCGCCCAGCATGTCGGCGAGGCGCCGGCGTGCTTCGCCGGGATCGACCGCGTCGTTGCCGGGGGCGGATTCGGGCGCTTGCTCCTCCCACTCGTCGAGGCGGCGCCAGACTTCCAAGCCTTGCAGCGAGCGATCCTTCTCGAACGCATCGGGCGCATCGCCCAAGGCGGCGAGGACCGACGGCGCCCAGCGCCAGCCGCCGCGCGCCATCGCGCGCGCGACCGCCAAAATATCCGGGTTGCGCGCGGTCAGCGGCTCGGCGAGCTCGGCGAGCAAGGCCGCGACCGCTTCGCGCACCGCTTGCGCTTCGGCGGCCAGCGCATGCGGCACCGTGATTCCCATCGCTTGGGCGAGGCCGCGCGGTGTGGGCACGCAAAATTTCGCGGGCCGCACGAAAGCATAGAGTTCCAGCGCGTCGATCGCTGCAATGCGGTCGAGGCCCAGGCGCTTGCTTTGGGCGGGCGCGTGGACCAGCAGCGGCGGTTCGGCCAGCGCACGCGACGCGGCTTCGCGTAAGGTCAATTCCTCGATCTCGCCGTCGGCGGTCAGCCACGCGGCGCGCGCGACGCCGGCCACCAGGATCGGGGCGTCGGGCAGGCGTACCATTCCGCTGGCGCGGCGGTTGAAAGCGACGATCGAGGGCGGCGAATCGGGCATTTGCGCCAATATAGGCGCTCGGCGGCGTTGACGCACCGCGTGCCAGCACCTAGTTTCGCGACCCCATGACCGAAACGACCCAAATGCCGGTTTCCCGCGAGGACGCGCTCAAAGGGCGCGCCTGGCCCTTCGAAGAAGCGCGCAAGCTGATCGCCCGTCTGGGCGGCAAAGCGCCGGAAAAAGGCTATGTGCTGTTCGAAACCGGCTACGGCCCCTCGGGCCTGCCGCATATCGGCACGTTCGGCGAGGTCGCGCGCACCACGATGGTGCGCAAGGCTTTCGAATTGATGACCGGTCTGCCGACGCGCCTGTTCGCGTTTTCGGACGACATGGACGGTCTGCGCAAGGTGCCGGACAACATCCCCAACCCGGATCTGCTCCGCCCGCATCTGGGCAAGCCGCTGACGCAAGTGCCGGACCCGTTCGGCACCGCGCCGTCTTTCGGCCAGCACAATAATGCGAAGCTGCGCTCGTTCCTCGATTCCTTCGGCTTCGAATACGAATTCGTTTCGGCGACCGATCGCTACAAGGCGGGTGCCTTCGACGAAACGCTGCTGAAGGTCTTGCGCGCCTATGACGAGATCATGGCGATCATGCTACCGACGTTGGGCGAGGAACGCCGCGCGACCTATTCGCCCTTCCTGCCGGTGTCGCCGAAATCCGGCCGCGTGCTGCAAACGCCGATCCTGGAGCGCAAGGCGTCGAGCGTCGTCTTCCGCGATGAAGACGGCGAATTGACCGAAGCGCCGGTGACCGGCGGTTCGTGCAAGCTGCAATGGAAGGTCGACTGGGCGATGCGCTGGGCCGCGCTGGGCGTCGACTATGAGATGTCCGGCAAGGATCTGATCGATTCGGTCAAGCAATCCTCCAAGATCGTGCGCGCCATCGGCGGCAAGCCGCCCGAAGGT
>JAIUNH010000258.1 GCA_020161965.1 Pseudomonadota bacterium | reverse complement strand
AGCGGCGGGATTGATCAGAATGCCGGCGGCGGGGCGGTCGATCGCCTCGTGAATCCAGCCGATCAGCGTTTCTTCGCTGTTGGTCTGACGGAATTCGAGCGGCACGTCGCCCGCCGCCGCGCGGCACATCGCCTCGACTTCCGCCAGCGTCGTGCGGCCATAGATTTCCGGCTCGCGCTTGCCCAGGCGGTTGAGATTGGGGCCGTTGAGAACGTAGATCGGCTTCGACATGCGTTTAACCCTGGTAGCCCATCGCGCGGGGCAGCCACAGAACCGTTTCCGGCACGAAGGTGATCAGCGCCAGTGCCGCGATCATTGCCCACAGGAAGGGCATCACGTCGCGCACGATGTCGCGCAGCGGTACTTCGGCGATGTTGGTCATGATGAACAGCAGCAGGCCGTAGGGCGGCGTGATCAGGCCCAGCATGATGTTGAACACCGCGACGACGCCGAAATGGACCATGTCGATCCCCAGCGCCTTGGCCGTGGGCAGAAACACCGGCACGATTACCAGCAGGATCGTCGTGCCTTCCAGGAAGCAGCCGAGGATCAGCAGGAGCACATTGACCATGATCAGGAACTGGATCTGGCTCAGCTCCCAGCCCGAGATCAGCACCTTCAGCATCTCGGGGATGTTCTCGATCGTGACGATGTAGTTGAGCACCAACGCGCCGGCGATCAGCATGCCGATCGACACGGAAATGCGCATGCTGCGCATCAAGGCGCCGTAGAGATCGCCGAAGCCGACGCTACGATAAAGCCCGGCCGAGACCAGCAGCGCGTAGGCGGCGGCGACGGCGGCGGCTTCGGTCGGCGTCGTCACGCCGCCATAGATGCCGCCCAACAGCACGACGGGCATCATCAGCGACGGGAAAGCGCGCCAGGTGATGCCGGGGATTTCGCGCAAAGGTACGGGCTTCTCGACCGGGAATTTTTTGACCTTCGCCTGCCAATCGACGATCAGCATTTGCGACGCGGCCATCAGCAAGCCGGGGATCACGCCGCCCAAGAACAGGAAGCCGATTGAGGCGTCGGAAATCAGCGCGTAAAGCACCATCGGGATCGAAGGCGGGATGATCGGCCCGATGACCGAGGACGCCGCCGTCAGCGCCGCCGCGAAGCTCGCCGTGTAGCGGTTGTCGCGGGTCATCATCAGCTGCATCATCTTGCCGGTACCGGCGGCATCGGCAATGGCCGAGCCCGACATGCCCGCGAAGATAACGCTTTGCAGCACGTTGACCTGGGCGAGGCCACCGCGAAACCGCCCGACCAGTGCGTTGCAGAAGCCGAGCAAGCGGTCGGTCATGCTGCCGATATTCATCAGCTCCGCCGCCAGCACGAATAACGGCACCGCCAAGATGACGTAGTTGTTGTACATGCCGTTGAGGATCTGCTCGGCGGCGATGCCCATATCCTGCCCGGCGAGCAGCAGATAGAGGACCGAGCCCGCGATCATCGCATGGCCGATGGGCAATCCCAGCAGGGACAGCAGCGTGATCGCGACCAGGGCGATCGACCAGGGGGATGCGAAGTTCATACGCCCGAATTCGCTTTCGTGGGGTCGAAGGCTTCCGGCGCGCCGCCCTTCAACGCCCGCCAGCCCAGCCACAGATAGCGGGCGATCGCGGCGACGGCGAAGATCACGTAGATGACGTAAAGCCAGTCGAAGCGGATTTTCATATAGGCCGTCCGCTGCACGCGCATGAAGGCGACATAGTCGACCACGGCGGGCAGCGAGACGAGGTAGAGGCCGACGAGGCCGGCGGCGGTGACGAGGCACATGATGCGCCTCGTTCCGTCGCCGACCGCGCCGTAGATCAGGTCGAAACGGATCTCCTCGTTCTCGCGCAGGACGAACGCCGCCCCCCACAGAACGAGCCAGATCCACAGCACGATGCTCAGTTCGTGCGTCCATCCGACCGGGAAGTTAAGCGCGTAGCGGAACACGATCTGGATGATGAAGGCGAGGAACATCGCGGCGAGCATCGCCACCGCGACCGCCTCGGCCCCCTTCGCCAGATAATTCGCGACGCGCTTCATGGCTTAGAGCGCGTTGATCTTGTCGACCATGCCGGCCGGCCACGCCTTGGCGAGGTCGGAGGCAAGGTACTTCTTCTGCGCGAAGTCGCGGAACGCGGGCAGGTTCGGTTCGTAGACGTCCAAACCTTGCGCCTTGAAGAACGCGACCAGCTCGCCTTCCTTCTTCGCGTGCTCGGCGTTGCTCCAGCCCACGGCCGCGTCGGCCGCCGCCTGGAACTGCGCGCGCTTGGCTTCGCTCATCGCGCGCCAGGTGCGGGCCGACACGGTCAGAAGGTCGAAACCGACCAGATGCGAGGTCAGTACGATCTGGTTGCTGACTTCGTAGAACTTCATGTTCTGCACGTTCGGCAGCGGGTTGTCCTGGCCGTCAATGGCGCCGGTCTGCAGGCCCGTATAGACCTCGGCATAGGCCATCGGCACCGGGTTGGCGCCGATCGACTGGCCCAGGAACTGCCAAGCGTCGCCGCCGGGCATGCGCAGCTTCACGCCGGCCAGATCGTCGGGGGTGTTGATCTTCTTGCGGCCGCGCAAGCCGACATGGCGCGCGCCGAAATAGGTTGGCGCCAGGATGCGGATGCCGAGCTGTTCTTCGGCCATGTTCTTCATCTGCTGGCCGACGTCGCTGGCGAACACCTTTTGCAGGTGGGCGGCGTCGCGGAACAGATAGGCGGCGGTCATGATCGACCATGCCGGGATCTGGTTCGACACGTCCTGCGGGGCGATGTTGCCCATTTCGAGGTTGCCGCGCTGAAGGGCGACGAGCTCGGTGCCCTGCTTGAACAGGTTGCCGCCGTAATAGAGCTGCATCGTGTAGTCGGCGTCCACGGCGGCCGTGAAGCGCTTCATCATCTCGGCGCGGATGTCCTGTTCCGAGAACACGGCGGAGAAGCGGATCGTCGGCTTGGTTTGGGCGATGGCCGGGGCGGCGAGGCCCAGGGCAACCGAAGCGGCACCCGTGGCCAGGAAGCTGCGGCGGGTCGGATGGAATGACATTGTGGTTTCCTCCCAATCAATGGCGGCGCGGTTTGCGCGTCCGATGCGGGAGATTTGATTGGATAAAGATCATAGTCAATGAAAAAAGACGAAATCTCATATATTATGACTGACGTCGTATTTTCCCCGAGGCCGTCGGGGTGATGTACCCTGCTGGCTAAGGGCAAGGATTCGCATGGCTTTCGATCTCCAAAGCGGGACGCTCGCCGACAAGACCTATGACAAGGTCCGCGGCGACATCATTTTCGGGCGCTTGGCGCCGGGAAAGCGCCTGCGCATGGATCGACTCGTCCAGGATTACGGGGCGAGCGTCAGCACGCTGCGCGAAGTGCTGAACCGGCTGACGTCGGAAGGCTTCGTCGTGGCGGAAGGCCAGCGCGGTTTCGACGTGGCGCCCGTGTCGATGACGAATTTCGAGGAAGTCGCGGCGTTGCGCCTGCTGCTGGAAACGCATGCGATCCGCGACAGTTTCGCGGCGGGCGACGTCGAATGGGAAGGGGCGGTCGCCGCCGCCCATCACAAGCTCGAAGCCATGGAACGCCGGATGCTCGCGGGCGAAACGCAAGCGACCGAAACATGGAAGGGCTACGACCGCGAGTTCCATCAAGCGCTGATCGGTGCTTGCGGTTCGCAGACGCTGCTCGATCTCTATGGCGACGTCTACGACCAATATCTGCGCTATCAGATGGTCGCGGTCGTGTTTCGCGGCAGGGACGCCGCCGACGAGCATAAAAAGCTGCTTGATTGCGCGCTGCGCCGCGACGCGCCCGCCGCTTGCGCGATTCTGCGCGAACATATCGACGGCTGCATCGCGCATACGCGCAAACTGGGTGTGCTGCCATGAGCGGCAAGATCGTCGTCTTCGCCGAACACGCCGCCGAGACGGTGGCGGATACGACCTATCGCCGCATCCGCGCCGATATTCTCGCGGGCCGCTTGGCGCCGTCGGCGAAGCTGAAACTCGACAAGCTCAAAACCGATTACGGGGCGAGCGTTTCGACTTTACGCGAAATCCTCAACCGTCTTGCCTCCGATCGGCTGGTTGTCGCGGAAGGGCAGAAGGGTTTCCAGGTCTCGCCCGTCTCCGTCGCCAATCTCAAGGAAATCGCAGCGCTGCGTCTGCTGCTGGAATGCGATGCGATCGAGCGTTCGTTCAAGGCGGGCGACGTGGATTGGGAAGCGCGGATCGTCGCAGCCCATCACAAGCTGACGCGTTTCGAAGAACGCATGGCCGCCGGCGTGCCCGACACGGCCGAGCAGTGGAAGCGCTACGATTGGGAATTCCATCAGGCGCTGATCTCCGCCTGCGGGTCGAAGACGCTGATCGCGGCGCATGCCGGCGTGTTCGACAAATATCTGCGCTACATGATGACGTCGCTCAGTTTCCGCGGCGACATTTCCTCCAACGAGCATCGCGAGATGGTCGATTGCGCCATGCGCCGCGATGCGGCCGCCGCGTGCGACTCCCTGCGCCGCCATGTCGAAGGCGGCATGAGCCATGCGCTGGCGCTGGGCAAGCTGCGTTAGCTTTGCGCGGCCGCCGCGTCGGGCAGCGCAGCCCGGCCTTGCGCCACCTCGATCTCGCGGCGCGGCAGCGGGAACACGATGCCGAGTTCGTCGAAGCGCAGCTTCATGCGGCGGTTGAATTCGCGCCCGATCACCCATTGGCGAATGGGGCGCGTCTTGATCCGCGCCACGATATGCACGGCCGATTCCTCGAACTTGTCGACGCCCAGCACTTCCAGATCGTCGAGGATGTCGTCGCGATAGGCTTCCTCGGCCGCAAGGCCCGCGAAGACTTCGCGCAAGACGGCGATCACGCGATCGGTGTTCTCGCGATAGCCGACGCGCACGTCGAGCAGATAGAACGAGAAATCCTTCGTGAGGTTGCTGATCTGCGTGATCGCGCCGAACGGGATCGTGTGTACGACACCCGATAGATCGCGCAGCTTGATCGTGCGGATCGTCATGCCTTCGACGAAACCGCCCGTCCCGTTGATGTTGGCGACGTCGCCGACATTCACCGTGTCTTCGGCCAGGATGAACATGCCGGTGATAACGTCCTTCACCAGCGTTTGCGAACCGAAGCCGATGGCGAGGCCGACGACGCCCGCACCCGCGATCAGCGGCATGACGTTGACGCCGATCTGCGACAAAACCGACAACGCCGTCAGCAATCCGATCACCAGGAAGATCGCATTGCGGATCAGCGGCAGCAGCGTGCGCAGGCGCTGATTGCGCACCAGCATCTGGCCGTTCGCGTCGCGTCGGTCGAGGTGATAGGCGATCGTCGCGTCGGCGATTTCCCACACGATATAGGCGAGCAGCAAGCTGCCCGCGATCCCGGCGAGGCGCGGGGCCACGAACGCGCCGATTGGTGTGGCCAGTACTGCGCCGAGATCGATCTGCCAGGCGAGCAGGATGGCGGCAGCGCCCGCGATGCGCACCGCCCAGATCGCGGCGATGCGCGCCTTGCGCAGATATTTTCCCGCGCGCAATTCGAAGGCCGGGGCGTTGCGCGTCCAGCCTTGCGACGTAGCGCGCAGGCGTTCGAACAATCTTTCGATCTGGGCAAGGCAGAATTGGACGAGGACGACGGCGAGGAACGTGACCGCCGTGCCCTGCGCCAGGAAGGCGAAGCCGCCGGGGACATGCATTCCCCAAACGGCGAACGCCACGAGCACGTAGACGCTCGCGATCAAATGCCAAAGCCCGGCGATCAAGCGCCGCAGCCTCGCCACGCCCGTATCGCCGCCTTTGCCCGCGATCAAGCGCGCCACGCGGCGGCGGCAGCCGAGAATGCCGGCGATCAGAATCGCGGCGACCGCGCCGCCCGCGATCCAACGGATGGATTCGATGATCAGCGGCGAGGCGTTCATGATCTCCGCTACGCGCGTCGCGGCGAAGCCAAGCCCGATCGCGACCAGGATGC
>JAIUNH010000257.1 GCA_020161965.1 Pseudomonadota bacterium | reverse complement strand
TGACAGCACCTTCGGGTGCGTTTCCTTGATGAGACCGCTATCGGCACCCAGGCAACCCGTGACGATGACCTTGCCGTTCTCGCGCAACGCCTCGCCGATCGCATCGAGCGATTCCTGGCGAGCGCTGTCGAGGAAGCCGCAGGTGTTCACGATGACGGCGTCGGCCCCCGCATAGTCGGGCGCGATCTCGTAGCCTTGGCTGCGCAGCTTGGTGAGGATCCGTTCGGAATCCACCAGCGCCTTGGGGCAGCCGAGGCTGACGATTCCGATCTTGGGCGCGGGCTTGGCGGCGGCGGCTTTGGTGCGGGGTGCGGCGGTCATGGGGCGCTCATATAGGCCCTTGGCGCGGTTTAGACCAGTCCGGCCCGCGCCGGTTTGCCGCAGGCGGCCAAGCGGGGGCGGCGGGTGTAGGATAGGGCCATGCCGCCCAATCGCATCGGACCCATTCTGCTGTTCCTCGCCGGCCATATGCTGATCGGCATCGCCGTCGGCTGGTCGATTCTGGGCGCGTTGCTGTGGTTCGATATCGGCGGCTTGTGGCGCCTGATCGGCGGGTCCGCGCATATGGGCATCGTTCTAACGATGCTGCTGATCGGTTTTGCGATCACTTTTGGCAGCGTGGCGATGGGCAGCGCGATTGTGGCGCTCGAAGAGGACCGCAAAGGCCCCGGCGGCAGAGGCTTTCGCGTGCGCTTGCTGCGCCGCCTGGACGGCCGCGCGATCCCCGAAACATCGCTCTAAATGAAAGACCCCGGCGCGGCGGTGCTGGGGCCCGCGACTTCCTTAAAATGAAAGACCCCGGCGCGGGGGCGCCGGGGTCTGGGCAATCCGATCGAGGGGGGAGGATCGGATTACTTGCGCTCGTGCGGGGGGAGTGCGCGAGCATGATTATAGATATGGGGTTTGTTTGCCTCTCGGCAAGGGGGTAAATCGGAAAATCGCTGGAATATCAGTTATTTCACTCTGTATTAGTGTATTTCAAATATGCCCCAGCCGGCAGAATTGGGGCGCGACCCGAGGCGCTTTAGATGCAGCGAGCGGCCGTAGATTTCCCAGATTTTCAGGCATTCTTCGAAGGCCATCGAGCCGTCGCCGCCCCACACCATGTAATGCGTGCCGGCGGGCAGTTCGCGCAAAGCCGCATCGACGCGCTTCACCCAGAAATCGCGATGCGATTCCGATGTGCGCGACAGCGGCAGCCAGCGGTTTTCCATCAGCGAATGCACGAGCTGATCGTCGATCGTGTATTCGTCCAGGCCGCGCGTCGGCGGATTGACGGCGGCAAAGCAAGGGACGCGCGGCTTCAGGCGTTTCGCGAGGTCCTTCATGTCGCCGATATGCAAAGCGGCGCGCTTGGGGCCCAACACATCGATCGCGGCGTTGAGCTCGCGCACATGGGCGGCCAGCACGCCGCCGGGCTTCGCTTGGCGCGCGAGATAGGGTTTCCAATCAACGTCTTTGATCGCGCGCAATTGCTTGGGATCGTGGGTGTAGAGAATCTCGAACCCATCGACCATCGACGGCGCGAAGCCCAACGCCCAGCGCACGGCGAGATAGCGCAACCCGTCGCGTTCGGCCGCCGGCACGTCGGCGTGATAAAGCCGGTCGAACACGTCGCAGACCGGTTCGGTCAGATAATCGCAGGCGAAATGGAAGGTCGGCACATGTGCCAGCAGCTTCGGGCGTTTGGCCGACAGCAACGCGGCGACGCGCTTGGCGTCGATCTTCTTGGCGCCGAACAGGAAGCGCGCGGCGAGATGCGAGCGCGGGGCGGCATCGTTGACGGTCAGCTTGCGCGCACCGGCGGCGGCGAACGCCATCGGCATCAGGCAGGAGCCGGAGGTGAAATCGATCATCTCCAGCCTCGACCAGCGTTCCATCGGCACGATGGTCGCGTAGGCCTTCAGGATCGACGGCACGTAATCGGCGATCGTGCCGTCGAGCGGCAGCATCGCCTTGCGGAGAATCTCGTAGGGAATTGTCATGCGGGCCTGCCTGCGAAAAAGCGATAAAGCACGAGCCCTGCGACGAAGCCGCCGATATGCGCGACCCAAGCGACCGAAGCGCCCTGCACGAGTTGGTTGGAGAAGAGATCGGGCAGGGTGAAGGCGGCGATCCACAAAGCCGCCATGACGAAGATCGGGCTGCGGCCCATGCGTCCGCTTTCGCGCAACGCCAGCAACGCCGCCGACATCAGGCCCGAGATGGCGCCCGAAGCGCCAATCACCGGCTCGGCGGAGTTCGTATAGACGGCAAAGTGTGCGCCCGCCGCGATAGCGCCGCTCAGGAAGAACAGCGACACCGTATTGAAGGCACCAATGCGCCGCTCCACGCCAGCACCGAACGCGGTCAGCGTGACGAGATTGATACCCAGATGCATCCAGTCGCCATGGATGAACAGGTATGTGAACGGCGCGACATATGCCGGCCAATCCAGCGGCGCGCGCGCGGAATAACGTAACGGCACGAAGCCGAATTGATCGTAGGCGACCCAGCGCGCGTCGTCGCCCATCAGCAACAGCGCGACATGGGCGACGAAAACCAGGACGATCAAAGCGAGCGTCGCGGGCGGAAGATTGATTGCGGGTTCGGAACTGCGGGCCATATTCGCGACCTTATATAAGGAGTCGGCACGCGCGCGCCAGATTGGACAATCTGCCGCTGGTTTTGAATCGGCGCTTGAGGCAGAGTCCGCGCAATCCACGACACGCAAACGCGCATCCCGCGAACGGATACTCCGCGTACAAACACATGGCATCCACCCGTTCAGATGCGCCGGAAGGCGACAAACGCCTTTTCGCGCTCGCCCTCGGCGCGATCGGCGTCGTGTTCGGCGATATCGGCACCTCGCCGCTTTACACGATGCGCGAAGCCTTCACCGGTCCGCACCCGATGGCCCCCACGGTCGATCACGTGCTGGGCGTGCTGTCGCTGATCGTGTGGACGCAGGTGATCGTCGTCACGCTCAAATACGTCACCTACATCCTGCGCGCCGACAACCGGGGCGAGGGCGGCATGTTCGCGCTGATGGCGCTCGCCATGCGCAAGGCGCCGGAAGGGACCCATCGCGGCGTGCCGATCCTGGCGGCGGGGTTGTTCGGCGCGGCGCTGTTCTTCGGCGACGCGGTCATCACGCCGGCGATTTCCGTGTTGTCGGCGGCCGAAGGCATCAAGGTCGCAGCACCCGAACTCGCGAATTTCGTCGTGCCGGTCGCTTGCGTCGTGCTGGTCGCGCTGTTCTTGTTCCAGCGCAAAGGGACCGCGAAAGTCGGCGCGTTTTTCAGCCCGATCACGACGCTGTGGTTCACGGTACTTGGCGTGCTGGGCGTCATCTCGCTGGTCAAGACGCCCGAGGTTCTGCACGCGCTCAACCCCTATTGGGGAATCCATTTCCTCTACGCCGACGGTTTGCGCGGCTTCCTGGTGATGGGTGCGGTGTTCCTAGCGCTGACCGGGGCCGAAGCGCTCTACGCCGATATCGGCCATTTCGGGAAGAAGCCGATCCGCCTCGCCTGGATCTGCTTCGTGCAGCCCTGCCTCGTGCTGAATTACTTCGGCCAGGGGGCGCTGATGATCCGCGAGCCCGAAGCGGCGTCGAACCCCTTCTATTTGATGGTGCCGGATTTCCTGCTGTATCCGGTCATTGCACTCGCCGTCGCGGCGACGGTGATCGCCTCGCAAGCCGTCATCACCGGCGCCTTCAGCCTGTCGCGCCAAGCGGTGCAGCTCGGGTTCCTGCCGCGTCTGGAAGTGCGCCATACGTCGGAAACCGAAATCGGCCAGATCTACGTGCCGCGCGTGAACTGGATCCTGTGCGCTTGCGTGCTGGCACTGGTGATCGGCTTCCAGGATTCGAGCTCGCTCGCCGCCGCCTATGGCGTGTCGGTGTCGGGCGAGATGTGCGTCGCCACGCTGATCGCCTATGTCGTCGCGCGCCATGTGTGGAACTGGCCGCGCTGGATCGCGGGCGGCATCACGATCGCGCTGCTGACGATCGACCTGACCTTCTTCTTCGCCAATCTCGCCAAGATCGTCGATGGCGGCTGGGTCCCGCTGGTGATCGGCACCTGCCTCTACATGATTTTCACGACCTGGAAGCTCGGCCGGCGCATCCTGAACGAACGCCTGCACGAAGGCACGGTGCCGCTCGATCCGTTCATCGCGCGCATCAAGGACGGCAACCCGCCGCGCGTTTCGGGCACGGCGGTGTTCCTGACCGGCACGACCGACGGCGTGCCTTACGCGCTGCTGCACAACATGAAGCACAACAAAGTGCTGCATGAGCGCGTGGTGCTGCTGACCATCGTGACCGAACAGATTCCGGCGGTCGCCGACAAGGATCGGATCGAGGTCGAGGCGCTGGACAAGAATTTCTGGCGCATCGTGCTGCATTACGGGTTCATGGAAGGCCCGAATATTCCGCGCGCCTTGCGCTTGGCGATGCCCTACGGCCTCAAATTCGAAATGATGGACACGTCGTTCTTCCTGGGGCGCGAGAATCTCGTGCCGAAGAACAAGCCGCTGATGCCGCGCTGGCGCGAAAAGCTGTTCATCGCGTTGTCGCGCAACGCCTACGCGGCCACGCATTTCTTCCGTATTCCGTCGAACCGCGTCGTGGAGTTGGGCACCCAAGTCGAAATCTAAAAAAAATATGGGAGGAAGGCGCTTATGAACGGTCCGGATCCGGCTCTGGTCTTTCCCTTCGGCAAGAACGCAAAGCATACCGCGTTCCTGAAGCCGCTTTTGGAATCGAAGCCGACGCCGAATGTCAGGGTGGGCGAGTATTCCTATTATTCGGATTTCGACGATCCCACGCGCTTCTTCGACCGCAACGTTCGCTACAATTTCGGCATCTCGGGCGCCGAGCTCGTCATCGGCAAGTTCTGCGCGATCGCGCATGGCGCCACCTTCGTGATGGCCGACGCCAACCATCCTAGTGTTGGACCATCGACCTTTCCGTTCCCCGTTTTCGGCAATGGCTGGGCGGACGAGATGCCGGTCGAAAAAATGCCCGCGTCGGACAAAGGCGACATCGTGCTGGGGCATGATGTGTGGATCGGTTACGAGGCGATGATCCTGCCCGGCGTCAAAGTGGGGACGGGTGCCATCGTGGGCGCGCGCGCCGTCGTCGCCAAGGACGTGCCGCCTTATTCGGTGGTCGTGGGCAATCCCGCGCGCGTGGCCAAGCGCCGTTTCGACGAGGCGACGGTCGAAAAGCTGCTGGCGCTGGCCTGGTGGGATTGGCCGATCGACCGGATCACCCGCGCCATTCCGTCGCTGTTGGCCGGAAAGGCCGACGACCTGCTGGCGTGCTGACCGCCGGACGGTTATTTTTCGCCCAACCGACCAATCGTAAAGGGGAGTCGTCGATGTCCGGTTTGCAGTCGTGGATTATTGGGATCATTGCCGCCGTCGTGGGGATCGTGTCGCTGTTCTTCGCGTCGGCCAGCCATGGCAGCGAGATGTATCCGGTGGCGTTGGTCGTGTTCGCGCTGATCGTCTTGTTCGAGTTCTGGCTGATCAAACGCCATTTCGACGCTCAGGAATCGCACTGATACCGCGAGTCCTCACATCGCCGAAAAAACCGCCAGCCAGTTTTCCTGGCGCGAAACCAAGCAGAGAGGGCGGGGGCCAGTGCTTCCGCCCTCTTTGATTCTAAAGGAAAAAACCAACCCATTGGTTAATTTAACGATTTTACCGAAATTCTGACTCCCATCCGGCCAAACCCTGTGTTATCCCCACCGCACTTGCAATAAACCGCAACAAACAGGGGCGGCTTCGGAATGATCGAATTGATCGTCGCTTTGGCGGTGGCTTCGCAGGTCGCGACCGATAACGCGGTCCCCGCGATTCCGGCCCCGACGCAGATCGCCGCCGCGCGCGAGGCTTCGCCCGCCGGTGTCGAGCGCGATCCGGAAGCCGCCACGCCGAACGCCGCTCTCGATCCGGCCTATCTCCTCGATCCGAG
>JAIUNH010000256.1 GCA_020161965.1 Pseudomonadota bacterium | reverse complement strand
CGCGCAGCCTGGCCTATGTCAGCGAAATCGTGCCGGGCGATTCGATCCCCAACGAGATCCTGGACGGCAGCGCGTCGTGGAAGGTCGATCCGATCCACAAAGACCGCGCGCGCGGGCGCATCGTCGCGGCGTTGCTGGCGCAAGACGGCGGCGATCTGGATCAAGCACTGGTGCAAGGCGGCTTGAGCCCGCGTTTGAGCGAACCCGGCTTCAAGGAGAAGCTCGATTCCGAACATGCGCGGCTGCTCGCGACGCTAGGCGTGCCGGCCGATCAGAAGGAACAGTACAAGGCGAAGTTCGAGCGCGTGTCGCGCGAATTCGCCTATATCGAAGGCTTGCGCGATCGCTATGCGCAAGTGAGCTCGATCGTCGAGAAACTCGCCAAAGCCGCGAAGGCCTATCGCAAGGCGGGCGCGCTGGGCGAGGAGATCTACCGGGTGCGCATCTTGATCCGCAAACCGGTCGAGGAATATCGCGGCCTGTTCTACAACGTCGACGGTCAGGTCGCGGAGATCAAAGCGGTCGCCCGCAAGACAGATCAGATCGTCGATTTCGTCCGCCAGACGCGCGACCAATTGCATGTGCGTCTGCTGCTATGGGACCCGATCGTCGCCGCGTGGAAAAGCGAACAGGCCGACGGCCGCAGCCGCTCGCTCGAAATCCTGATGAAGAACACCTATCGCTTCGTCGCCCATTATTTCCCGGCCGACGAGGAATGGTCGCTTAGCCGCTGAATCGCTCGGTCCTGCGCGCGATAGAGCAGCGTCGCGGCCAGCGCCCCCAGCAGCGCCATCGCCATATCCGATTGGGTGTCCCATTCGTCGCCCTGCGTGCCGAGAAATTCATGTGCGCCCTGGCCCAAGGCGAGGGCGGCCGCCCATTCGATCAGCTCGTAGGCGGCACTGATCGCCAAGCAGATCGACACGGTCAAGAACAGCACGAGCTTGGGCTGCACGATCCGGAACACGCGGATCAGCAATTCGCGCGCGATCAAGGCCGGCACGAAGCCTTGCGCGAAATGGCCGATCTTGTCGTAGGGATTGCGCCCGAGCGCCAAGACATCCTGCAGCCAAAAACCAAGCGGCACGCGCGCATAGGTGTAGGCGCCGCCCAGCATCAAGATCAGGCCATGCGCCGCGATCATGGCGAGCGTCAGCTCAGTGAGGCGGAAGCGATCGCGCGCGGCATAAAGGATCGGCCACGCGACGATCGCGGGCAGAACCTCCATCACCCATGTCGCGCGGTCGTAAGGTGCGATCCCGCTCGCGACGAGGCCCACAGCCCAGAGCGCCGTTAGAATCCAGAACATGCCCCGAGTTTATGCGGTCGGCACGCGGCGGCGTCTAGATAACTTTCGCCAGGAAATCCGACACCGAACGGCGCATCGCCTCGGCATGGGCGTCGAGTTCGACCGCCTTGTCGAGTACGGCTTTGGCCGAGCCATGGACCGTTTCGGCCGATTGTGAAACCGTGCCCATATTCTCGCGCACGACCGCCGTGCCGGTCGACGCTTCGGCGACCGAACGCGCGATTTCCTGCGTCGCGGCGTTTTGCTGTTCGACGGCACCCGCGATGGCCGTGGTAGCGCCGTTGACGCGCTCGACCGTTGCGGCGATACCCCTGATCGCGGTCACCGCTTCGGCGGTCGCGCGCTGGATTTCGGCGACCTCGCTGGCGATTTCGCCCGTCGCATGCGCGGTTTGATTGGCGAGGTTCTTCACTTCCGACGCCACCACCGCGAAGCCCTTGCCCGCTTCGCCCGCGCGCGCGGCTTCGATCGTGGCATTAAGCGCCAGCAGATTGGTCTGCCCCGCGATGCCGTTGATAAGGCCCGCGACCGCTTCGATCTTTTGTGCCGCCGCCGCCAGCGAAGCGACGGTCGCATCGACCGCGCGCGCTTGCGCCGCCGCTTCGGCCGCCACGCCGGCCGCCTCGCCCACGCGGCCGGAGATTTCGCGGATCGAGGCCGAAAGCTCCTCGGCCGCCGCCGCGACGGTCTGCACATTGCCCGACGCCTGTTCGGCCGCCGCACTTACCGCCACCGCGCGGCTTTGCGTATCTTGCGCGGCGCCGACCATCCGGTCGGCACCGCCGCGCAATTCGCGCGCCGCACCGCCGACCGTATCGACGATGCCGCCCGTCGCCGCACGGAACTGGGTCGCGATCTCGCGCGTGTTTTCAAGGCGCGCACGCATCGCCGCATTGGCGGCGTTGATCGTTTCCGCGCCGCGCGCGAAACCGCCCTTCATGCCGCGCACGATCACGCGGCGATAGAACTTGCCCTGGCGCGCGTGGTCCATCGCCGCTCCCGCTTCGCGCACGAAGGCATCGGTCGAATCGAGCAGCGCGTTGAACGCATGCGCGATATGGCCCAGCGCGCCCTTCTCGTCCACGCGCACCATACGCGGTTCCAGATCGCCATTGGCGCCGGCGATCGCGATCGCCGCCAGCCGATCGATGAAACGCCGCCCCTTGGCGGCGAAGTAAATGCCGACCAACGCGGTGAACGTCGCCACACCGGTCAAGCCGGCGATCCGCGTTTCGCCGTCCCACACCGCGACACCGGTCGCGACCGCGCATAACGCGGCCGAAACGCCCGCCGCGAATCCCGCTTTAGACAGAGAAGATGAATTCATCATAGCTCAGCCCCGCACCCTTCAATATTTCGCCCAGCCGCGCGGCCGCCTTGGCCATGCCGTCCTTGCTGCCGCCATTCGCCGCTTCGATCCCGAGCAGTTCCTTGTAGATCGGCTCGACTTTGGCGATCTGGGCCGGATCCGGACAGCGCCGATTGGAATGGTAGGACACGATTTTGTTCTGCGAATCGTAGGTCGGCGTGACATGCGCGAAGACCCAATAATGGTCGCCGCCCTTCGACATGTTCTTCACATAGGCGAAGACCTCGTCGCCTGCCGAAATGCGATCCCACAGCAGCTTGAATACGCAGCGCGGCATGTCGGGATGGCGCAAGATCGAATGCGGCGCGCCGAGATACTCGGCCTCGCTATAACCCGCCATGCGCTCGAACACGTCGTTCCCATAGGTGATTTTTCCTTTGGGATCGGTCTTCGAGACGATCACCTCGTCCTTGCCGAAATGCCGTTCCCGGCCGGTCGGCGTGTAGCTGTATTTCGTCACCGTCGGACTCCTTGCGGTGGCACACCAATTGGTTTCCGCCCGTAAGCTTAGTGCAATTTCCGGCAGCGTAATTGACATGGGTCAATTCGCCGACGGGCGATCTCGGCAATAACAGCACGATGCCGTCGGCCCTCCTCGATCGATCACGCGTCCGGCCCGATCACGCCACCATTCCAGGACTGGTGGTGGCGTTGTCGGCCGCGATGGACCTGATCGATCCCGGATTGGCCTACCACCACAAGCGCGTCGGGATGATGGCGGGCAATCTCGCCGCCGCGATGGGCTTGCCGCCGACGGAAATCGCCCGCGCCACGCTGGCCGGCATGCTGCACGACATCGGCTATCTAGGCCGCGACGAGGGCGCTTGGACGCCGGACGAACGGCCGACCGACCGCTCCGCGCGCATCGGCGGGCGCATATTGTCGATCGCGGGGTTCACGCGCGATCTGTCGATCCCGGTCGCACATCACCATCTGCCCTGGGCGCAAGTGAAGGGCGCGAATGGCCTGTCCGGCAACGACGCGATCCTCGCCCAGATCGTCCATCTCGCCGATCTGACCGACCGGATGCTCGATCGCGTCAGCCCCTTGCATCCGCAGGCATGCGCGGCGCGGGTGCGGATCGACGCGTTCGACGAAAATGCGCTGGCTCCGTCGGTCAAGGCGGCCTTCGCCCGCGCCAGCGCCGCCGACGCGTTCTGGCTGGAAGCGGCGGCGATCGATCTCGACCGGCGCTTGGAACGCTTGGCCGCCCCGGCCGCGAGCCAAGCGCTGATCGCCGCCGACATGACCGAGTTCGGCCGGCTCTATTCGATCGTCGTCGATGCGCGCTCGGTCTTCACCGCCACGCATTCCTGGGGTGTGGCGGCCGTCGCCGAAGCGATGGGTGCGCATGCCGGATTTTCCCACGACACGGTCGTGGCGCTGGAACTCGCCGGACAATTGCACGATGTCGGCAAGCTTGCCATCGATGTCGCGATTCTGGAAAAACCCGGCAAATTGACGCCGGACGAATTCGCCGCGATGCGCGCGCACGCCTATTACACCGAAGTGCTGCTGCGCCGCGTACCCGGCTTCGACGATCTGGCGAAATGGGCCGGCGACCATCACGAACAACTCGATGGCAACGGCTATCCACACCGCCATACGCAGGACGATCTGCCGCCCGAAGCGCGGCTGCTGTCCGTCGCCGATCGCTACGTCGCGATGACCGAGGATCGGCCCTATCGGCGCGCCTTCACACCGGGCCAAGCGATCGAACTGATCGAAGCGGATGCGGCCAAAGGCACGATCGACACGCGTTTCGCGGCATTGCTGCACGACCATCTCGACGCCATCGACGGTATTCGGCGCGAAGCCCAGCTTGAGGAACAGCGTTTCGTCGCGCAGATCCTGGCCGACGAATAGGCACGCGGTTTGCTCGGTCGGTGCGTCCCACCGGAGGAGCGCCATGCCGACCATCCTGCAAGCCGACCCTTATCCCTGGCCGTTCGACGGCGCGTGGACGCCCGCAAATACCGCGCTGATCGTCATCGACATGCAGACCGATTTCTGCGGCAAGGGCGGCTATGTCGATGCGATGGGCTACGATTTGTCGCTGACCCGCGCCCCCATCGAACCGATCAAGCGCGTGTTGGCGGCGATGCGCGCCAAAGGCTACTGGATCGTCCATACCCGCGAAGGCCATCGCCCCGATCTTTCCGATCTGCCCGCCAACAAACGCTGGCGTTCGCAGCGCATCGGGGCCGGGATCGGCGATCCGGGTCCGTGCGGGAAGATTTTGGTGCGCGGCGAACCGGGCTGGGAAATCATCGACGAATTGGCGCCGCTGCCGGGCGAAACGATCATCGACAAGCCGGGCAAAGGATCGTTCTGCGCGACCGATCTCGAACTCATCCTGCACCAGCGCGGCATCCGCAATATCGTGCTGTCCGGCATCACGACCGATGTCTGCGTCCATACGACGATGCGCGAGGCTAATGATCGCGGCTTCGAATGCCTGCTGCTGGAGGATTGCTGCGGCGCCACCGATCCCGGCAATCACGCCGCCGCGCTCAAGATGGTGAAGATGCAAGGCGGCGTGTTCGGTGCGGTTTCGAATTCGAGGGATTTCGTCGCCGCCCTGCCCTAAAGTCACGGGCATGAAACCGCGCATCAGCGTTCTGACGCTCGCCGTCGGCGATCTCGATCGCGCTTTCGCCTTCTATCGCGACGGGCTGGGCCTGCCGAGCGAGGGCATCGTCGGGCGCGAATTCGAGCATGGCGCCGTGGCGTTCTTCAAACTTGCGGGCGGCGTGTCGCTCGCCCTGTGGGCGCAGAAGGATCTGGCGCACGATACCGGCCTGCCGGTCGCCCCGCTCTGCCCGACCGGATTTTCGATCGGCCATAACGTGACGACGCGGGACGAGGTCGACGCGACGATGGCGCAAGCCGAACGCGCCGGGGCGACGATCATCAAGCGGCCGCAGGACACGTTCTATGGCGGCTATGCCGGCTACTTCCGCGATCCCGACGGGCATTTGTGGGAGATCGTGTGGAACCCGGCGATGATGCCGGTCGACGAACCCTAGACTTCGATATTGTCGATCAGCCGAACATCGCCCAGCCACGCGGCGACGAGCAGGCGCGCGGGCACATTCGCGCGCGCGAGTGGTTTTAGATCCGCTTCCGCGCGCAGCTCAAGATATTCCACCCGCGCGAAACCTGCGGCCTCGATCGCCTTCGTCGCATCGTGCAGCACGGGTTCGGCGGCTTCGCCCGCGCGCAAACGCGTCGCCGCCGCGCGTAAAGCCTGCGCGAGCTTCGGCGCGGTCGCGCGATCTTGGGCCGAAAGCCGCATATTGCG
>JAIUNH010000255.1 GCA_020161965.1 Pseudomonadota bacterium | reverse complement strand
TGTTGCCTTCGTGATCGGCGCCAACGACGTCACCAACCCGGCCGCCAAGACCGATCCGAAGAGCCCGATCTACGGCATGCCGATCCTGGACGTCGAAAAGGCGAAGACGGTGCTGTTCATCAAGCGCTCGATGGCCTCGGGCTATGCGGGCGTGGAGAACGAGCTGTTCTTCCGTGACAACACGATGATGCTGTTCGGCGACGCCAAGAAGGTGGTCGAGGACATCGTCAAAGCGGCAGGCGGCGGATCGCACTAACCGCCCTTGCAGCGCTGAAAAACGAACCGCCGCCGGAACCCCTCCGGCGGCGGTTTTCGTTTCAGGCGGCGTCGCGCTTGATGAATTCCGCCACCCGCGCGCCAACCATCAACGCGGCGGGTTGGATGTTCGACGACGGGATCAGCGGGAACACGCTGGCATCGGCGACCCGCAAGCCTTCGACGCCGCGCACGCGCAATTCGGGATCGACCACCGCGCGATCGTCCGATCCCATCCGCGCCGTGCCGCACGGGTGATAGACCGTGCTCGCGGTCTTGGTCACGCTTTCGCGGATCGCGTCGTCGCCGAGCTTGCCGGGGCGCAGTTCTTCTTCGAGCAGATCGCGGAACGGCGCGTGCTCGAATATCCGCCGACAGAAGCGTGCCGCCCCGACCATCACATCCATGTCGCGCGCATCGCTGAGGTAATTCGCGCGAATCACCGGCCTTGCGTAAGGATCCGTCCCGGCGAGTTCGATATGGCCCCGGCTTTCCGACCGGCACGGGCCGTAATTGACCATGACCGAGGGGACCGGCAGCAAGCCTTCGGCGAATTTGAACGTCGCGAAATTGACGAACAGCAATTGCGCGTCGGGTTCCTCCAAATCGGGCGATGTTTTCAGAAACGCCGTCGCCTCGCCCGCACTGATCGTCAACGGGCCGGACGCATGGGCGAGCCAGTCCCAGCCCATTTTGAGCCAACCCAAGGGACTGGCGAGCAACTCGTTCAACGTGCCGCAAGGCTTCACGCGGAAAATGAATTTGCCGATCAGATGATCCTGCAAATTCCGCCCGACATCGGGTGCATGCGCCACACTGGCGATGCCGTGCTGCGCCAGATGCGCCGCGTCGCCGATCCCCGACAGCATCAAAAGCTGCGGCGTTTCGATCGCTCCCGCCGAGATCACGATTTCCTTACGCGCCCGGAAAAGCCCGCGCGGCGTTTCGACCGCGACGGCGCGCTTGCCTTCGAACATCACGCGCAACGCGCGCGCGCGCGTGACCACGCGCAAATTCGGGCGATGGCGCAACGGCTTCAAAAACGCGCGTGCCGGCGAGGCGCGGAAGCGCCCCGCGATATTCATCTGCACGGGGCCGACACCTTCGATGGGGCCGCCATCGTTGACGTCGCCGAAACGCGGCAAGCCCGCCTTCATTGCGCTGTCGATGAAGGCCTGACACGCGGGCGATAGCGTGCGCGGCTCGCGAATCTCGATCGGCCCGTCGAGCCCCCGCGCGTCGGACGCTTCGCCTTGCCAGGCTTCCAGCCCTTTGAAGATCGGCGCCACGTCGGCGTAGCTCCAACCGCGCGCACCCGCTTGCGCCCAGCGATCGTAATCGTGGGGGCTCCCGCGCAGATAGACGAGGCCGTTGACCGAGCCCGACCCGCCGAGCACGCGCCCGCGCGGCCAAGTGATTTCGCGGTTGTCGAGATAGGGTTCGGGTTGGGTGGCGAAGCCCGGCTCGTAGCGCCCATCGACGAAGATGCGCGCATAGCCGGCGGGGATCGCGATCATCGGGTCGTTGTCGCGCGGGCCCGCCTCGAGCAGCACGACGGACAGCGTGGGATCGTCGGACAAGCGCGCGGCCGCCACGCACCCCGCCGAGCCGCCCCCGACCACGACGATATCGGCGATCTGTTCTTCCATCTGCGTCGCGACTCCCCCGTTTTCGGGAAGCTTAGCGCAAAGAAAAACCGCCGCGAGGGAAAGCCCTCACGGCGGTTTGATCTCGTGTCAGGTTCGGCTCGAACCCGCAGCAGAAGGCTTAGTAGCCTTCGCGCTCCAAGCGCTTACGCTGCAGCTTGCGCAGACGGCGCACCGCCTCCGCCTTTTCGCGCGCCTTCTTCTCCGAGGGCTTCTCGAAGTGACGGCGCAGCTTCATCTCGCGGAAAATGCCCTCGCGCTGCATCTTCTTTTTGAGCGCGCGCAGGGCCTGATCGACATTGTTGTCGCGAACGATAACTTGCACGGGGAGCCGCTGGCTCCTTTCTTAATCAAATCAAAGGGTTGAGCCGATCGAACAGTCGCCCCGGAATCGAGATTTCCATTCGAGGGCGCGGATATAACACGAACCTTTGCCCCGCGCAAATACCCGATTTAGCGGGCTTTTCGAGGGGCTTCCGGGGGCCTATCTTCCCTGCCATGGCCATTTTGAAGATCGCGCGCATGGGGCATCCGGTCCTCGCCCACCCCGCCGACCCGGTTGAAGACCCGACGGCGCCCGAAATCCGCGCGATCGTCGAAGATATGGTCGAAACCATGATCGATGCGCCGGGCACCGGCCTTGCCGCCCCGCAGGTGCATATCCCGCTGCGCATTGTGGTGTTCTTCGTGCGCAAGGAACGCTGCACCGATATCCCCGGCGACGAGCCGGTGGACCTCACCGTCCTGATCAATCCCGAGCTCACGCCGTTGGGCGGCGAGATGGACAAGGGTTTCGAGGGCTGCCTGTCGGTGCCGGGCATGACCGGCAACGTGCCGCGCTATCGCCGGCTGCGCTATGCGGGCTACGACCTCGACGGCAACCGCTTCGAGCGCGAGGCGGCGGGATTCCACGCCCGCGTCGTGCAGCATGAATGCGACCATCTCGATGGTATTCTCTACCCCCAGCGCATGGACGATCTCGGCGAGCTCGGCTTCGTCGAGGAAATGCGCAAGCGTCAGATCCAAGGATGAAGGAGGCCCCGATGCCCTTCGACCGTAACGAAGCCCGCGACCGTATCGTCGAAGCCGCCTTGCCGCATGTGCCGTTCGACGGCTGGACCGCCGCGGTGCTGGCGACGGCCGCCAGCGAAGCCGGCTATCCGGACGCAACGGCGCTGCGTGTGTTTCCGGGCGGGGCGATCGACGCGATCGCGCATTGGACCGCGATGGCCGATCAAGCGATGCTCGCCGCGATCGAGGCCGAAGGCGAGGCGTTCCGCGCGCTGAAGATCCGCGAGAAAATCGCGCGCGCGATCCGCTTGCGCCTGGAACCGCTCGCCGGGCATCGCGAAGCGGTGCGCCGGGCGCTGGCCTTGCTCGCCATGCCGCAAAACGTGCCGGTTTCCTTGCGCACCGGCTGGGCGACGGTCGATGCGATTTGGTACGCGGCCGGCGATCGCGCGACCGATTTCAACTACTACACCAAGCGTGCACTGGCGGGCGGCGTCTACTCCGCCACGCTGCTTTATTGGCTGGAGGACAAATCCGAATTCCAGGCCGATACCTGGGAATTCATGGCGCGACGTATCGACAACGTGATGGCGTTGCCCAAGGCCTTCGGCGGCATCAAGTCGAAGCTCGAAGCCGCCGCCGCCCCGTTGAAGCCGATCTTCGCGCGCTTTAAGAAAGCGAGCTGACGCTCACTTTCCCTTCTTCGGATAAATCCAGGTGACGTGGCCCATTTTACGGCCGGGCCGGGCTTCCGCCTTGCCGTAAAGATGCAGCTTGGCCTTGGGGTCGGAAGCGATCTTGGCCCATTCATTGGCTTCCGCGCCGATCAGGTTCTTCATCTTCGCGTCCGAATGGCGCACGGGATCGCCAAGCGGCAAGCCCAACGCCGCGCGCGCCGCCTGTTCGAATTGCGAGGTGACGCACGCATCGATCGTCCAATGCCCGGAATTATGCGGGCGCGGGGCGAGTTCGTTGACGCGGATTTCCCCGCCTTTGGATAAGAACATCTCCACCGCCAGCACGCCGACGAGGTCGAGCTTGCGCGCGATCTTGGCCGCGATCGCCAGCGCCTGCTTGGCGACGGCGGCGGGAAGGCGCGCCGGCGCGATGGTCACATCCAGAATGTGATGCTTGTGCTCGTTTTCCACGGGCACATAGGTGCGGACTTTGCCGGACAAATCGCGCGCAACGACGACGGAAATCTCGCGCTCGAATTTCACGAAGCCTTCGAGCACGCATTCCGCGCCGCCGAAATCGGCGAAGGCCTTGGTGGCGTCTTCCGGCTTCAACACTTTGCGCTGGCCCTTGCCGTCGTAACCCATGCGCGCGGTTTTGAGGATCGAGGGCGTGCCCACGGCCGCCAGCGCCACGACGAGTTCGTCGGCGGATTCGACCGCATGCCACGGCGCGGTGGCGATGCCGATCGAATTCAAGAAGCTCTTCTCGGCGATGCGATCCTGGCAAATCGACAGGATTTCGACCGACGGACGCAGCTTGCCCTTCGATTTCTTGGCGACACGCGCGAGTGCCGCGACCGGGATATTCTCGAATTCGTAGGTCACGGCGTCGCACGCAGCGAAGAATTTCGCCAGCGCCGCTTCGTCGCGATAATCGCCGATCGTCGAGACCGTGCAGACCTGTTCGGCGGGGCTGTTCTTCTCCGGCCCGAAGCAATGGGTGCGATAGCCCAGGCGCGATGCGGCTTGCGCCGTCATCCGGCCGAGCTGGCCGTTACCGAGAATGCCGAGCGTGGAACCCGGCGGCAGAGGACGGCTCATTTGCGCTTCTTCGCCTTCTTCTTAGGCGCGGGCGCCACATCGACCGGCGCCTTGCCGACCTTGGCGGTCTGGGCGGCGCGATAGGCGTCGAGCGCCAGGGCCACTTTCGGTTCCTGCAGCGCGATCACGGCGGCGGCGAGCAAACCCGCATTGGTCGCCCCCGCCTTGCCGATGGCGAGCGTGCCGACCGGAATGCCGGCGGGCATTTGAGCGATCGACAGCAGCGAATCGAGGCCCTGCAGCGTGCGCGATTCGACCGGCACGCCGAACACCGGCAGGCGGGTCATCGCGGCGGCCATGCCCGGCAGATGGGCGGCCCCGCCGGCCCCGGCGATGATGCATTGAAGCCCACGCCCCGCGGCGGTTTTGGCATAGGCGACGAGCCGATCCGGGGTGCGGTGGGCGGAAACGATCCGCACCTCGTGCGATACGCCCAGCGCCGTCAACGCGTCGACCGCGTGGCGCATCGTCTCCCAATCCGATTGGCTGCCCATGATGACGCCGACCGCAGGCTTTCTGGCCATAACCGCTTCGCTCCTAAACGCCGGAAAGCGGCGCAGTATAAAGACGCACCCCCCTTGCGCCAAGCGCCTGCACCGCCGGGCCATTTCGTGTTAAGCAGGCCCCGGGACATGAAGATCACGGACCCGACACGTAGCGGTGCCATCACGGGCACCACCCCGATCCGGCGGGCGGAAGCACCGGGCAAGACGAACGCCGCCGGCCCCGTCGCCGGTGTCGCGCGCACGCGCGACCCCAAGGATATCGCCCTGGTAATGGGCATTCCCGAGGCGGAATTCACGCCCAAGGTCCGCGACGCGATCGTCAAGCTGATGGGCGAGGTCGACAAGCTGCGCAAGGAACTGGTCCAGGCCAGTGCGCGCGCCGCCCATCTCGAACGCCTGGCCGATCAAGACAGCCTCGTGCCAGTGTTCAACCGCCGCGCTTTCGTGCGCGAACTCGGCCGGATGCAGAGCTTCGCCGAGCGCTACGACCAAGCCTCCAGCCTCGTCTATTTCGACGCCAACGGCTTGAAGGGCGTCAACGACACCCACGGCCACGCGGCGGGCGACGCGTTGCTCGCCCATATCGCGCGACTGCTGATGCAGAACGTGCGCGACACCGACATCGTCGGCCGCTTGGGCGGCGACGAATTCGGCGTGATCCTGGTCTATACCGATCAGCCGCAGGCCGAGGAGAAGGCCCAGCAACTCGCGGGCGTCGTGCAAGACACGCCGCTCGATTGGCGTGGTGCGCGGATCCAGGCCTCGGTCGCGTGGGGCGTGTACACGTTCCGCGG
>JAIUNH010000254.1 GCA_020161965.1 Pseudomonadota bacterium | reverse complement strand
GAGCAAGGCGTGACGATGACGCAAGATCGTGCCGCGCAACTGGCGGCGGTCGCGCGCCGGCTCAACGATGCGACACGCGAAGTCGCCGATCGTTACGCGATGCTGGCCGATCCTGCGACCTATCTTCATACGCTGGCGGCGCTGCGCCAAGACGACGCCGGATGACCCTCGGCCTCGTCGCGTCGGCTGCGGCGATCGCACGGGGCGAGATGTCGTCGCGCATGGCGGTCGAAGCGACTTTGCGCAGGATCGACGCGATCGACGGCAAGCTGGGCGCGTTTCTGTTCGTCGATCGCGACGCGGCCTTGGCGACGGCCGAGGAGTGCGACCGGGAACGCGCCGCCGGGCGTTCGCGCGGCGCGCTGCATGGCGTGCCGATCGCCTATAAGGATATTTTCCGCCGCGCCGGCTATCGTGCGACGGCAGGCACGATCCCGCCCGACGCCGTAGCGAACGAGACTGCGCATGTTCTGGAAAAGCTGATCGATGCCGGTGCCGTATTGATCGGCGCCTTGAACATGGACGAACTCGCCGCCGGCGGAACGGGTATCAACGAACATTACCGGCGCTGCGCCAATCCCTATGCGCTCGACCATATCGCGGGCGGCTCGTCGAGCGGCTCGGCCGCTTCGGTCGCGGCGGGACTTGTGCCGGCGAGTTTGGGGTCGGACGCCGGCGGATCGATCCGCTTGCCGGCGGCGTTTTGCGGTGTCGTCGGTTTGAAACCGACCTATGGCCGGATCAGCCGGCATGCGACGCTCGCGCGCAGCTGGTCGATGGACAGCACGGGCCCGTTGGCGCGCGACGCCGCCGATTGCGCTTTGCTGCTGTCGGTCGTCGCGGGGCGCGATGCGCGCGATCCGACGACGGCCGATATACCCGTGCTCGATTACGGCGCCGTCCTTGCCGCACGCACCGATCTGCGTGGCATGAAGATCGGTTTGGCGCTCCAGGGGCCTTACGCCGAGATCGACGACGAAACGCGCGCGGCAATCGCGAATGCTTGCGATGCTTTGCGTGAATCGGGGGCGGCGCTCGTGCCGGTCGAGATTCCCGATGTCGCGACGCTCAACGATTTGCAGCAAGTTCTGGTCAAATGCGAAGCGGCGGCGCTGCACGGCAAGCGCCTGCGCGAGGATCCCGACGGGATCGGCTTTTCTGCGCGCAGCGTGATTCAGGAAGGCCTGTTGATTCCCGCGACGCGCTATATCGAGGCGTTGGCGTTGCGCGGGCCTTTGCTCGAAGCGCATGTCGCGGCCCTTTATCGTGGCACGGCGGATATCGTGTTGGCGCCGGTCATCCCTGGGCCGGCGCCGAGCGTGGCAGCAATGGCGACGGACGATTTCGGCGCGGTCGAAACCATGTTCACCCGCACGGCGCGGTTCACGCGGGCGGCGAATTATCTCGGCACGCCGGCGATCAGCGTGCCCTGCGGCTTGTCGCGCGCCGGCTTGCCGCTGGCGTTCCAGTTCATGGGACCGCCTTTCGCCGAGGCGATGCTGCTCGCGGCCGCCAACGTCTATCAGCGCGCGACCGGCCTGTTGCCGCCGCTTAATTCTTGAATTCGGGGATTGCCTTTTCGGCGAAGGAATAAAGAGCGCGCCAGTCGCGGCCCTCGGCGGAGACGACGCCGCGCCGCGCCATTTGCTGCGCGCCGTGTTCGCAGATTTCGTCCGACGGCAGGATCAACGATTCCGGCCCGCCGGCGGAAAGTGCCGCGATCTGCGCGCGGCACGCCATTTCCAGATAATGATGCAGGAAATAGGCTTCCGGCACGGTGCGCCCGCAGGCAAGAATGCCGTGATTGCGCATGATCATGCACAGATGCGGGCCCAGATCGGCGACCAGCCGGTCGCGGCCTTCCATATCGAACTCGAAGCCTTTGAAATCGTGATAGCCGATTCGGTTATGGAACAGCAGCGAATGCTGCGACACCATCAGCAAGCCGCATTTCTGTGCGGCCACACCCATATTGGCGGGCGTGTGGACATGGAACACGGCTTGGATATCGGGCCGCGCTTCGAGAATGCCACCATGGATGACGAGCCCGCCGGGTGCCACTTTATGCGGCGAGGGGCGCAGCTTGCGCCCGGCCGAATCGTAGAGCACGAGATTGGAGGCGGTGACTTGCTCGAAGAGCTGATCCTCGCCTTTGATCAGGAACCGATCGGGCGCGTCGGGAATGCGCGCCGATAAATGGTTGTAGGTCATGTCGTGAAAGCCGAAATGCGCCATCAGGCGATAGGACGCGGCAAGCTCCAGCCGCGTTTGCCATTCGGTGTCGGTCATATTGCCTTCGGCGAGATAGGATTCCGTGTCCATCTTGCTCATTTGCGCTCCCCCGATATCCGTTTTTACTCCGGCAACACGACCGCGCCATCGACGGGCCAGCTGATCGCGACGGCGTCGCCCGGCTCCGGCGGTGCTGCGCGCGGCGGAAAGTCGAGCATGATCGGTTCTTGAAGGCCGACATCGACCCAGATTTTCATCACATTGCCGGAAAACTGACGCGACGCGACTTTTCCCGGCAACGCGTTGTCGCCCGAAGCGATGGATTCGTCCGCGCGGCGCAACGCGATCTGTTCCGGGCGAATGCCGATGGTGATCGGCAAGCCGGGCATCATCGTTTTGGCGATGCGGGCATTTCGGCCGGCGATCGTGACACTCGACGTTTCCAGTCCCGGCCCAGCGGTGATTGCGGACACGAGATTGATCTGACCGATGAAGTCGGCGACGAAGCGCGTACTCGGGCGCTGATAGATATCGACGCCGCTGCCGATCTGTTCCAGGCGGCCTTTGTTCATCACGGCGATCCGGTCGGACATGTTCATCGCCTCGGTCTGGTCGTGGGTGACGTAGACCGTGGTGATGCCGATGCGCTGTTGGATGCTGCGGATTTCGTACTGCATCGACTCGCGCAGCTTGAGATCGAGCGCGCCGAGCGGCTCGTCCATCAGCAGAACCTGCGGCGAATGCGCGACCGCGCGGGCGACCGCCACGCGTTGCTGCTGGCCACCGCTGAGTTCGGTCGGGTAACGCTTCTCGACGTCCTTCAACTGGATCAGTTGCAGCAACTCGCGCACGCGCGCGTCGATTTCGGCCTTGGGCCGCCCGCGTTCCACCAAACCGAAGGCGATGTTCTCGCCGATCGTCATATGGGGGAACAGCGCATAGTCCTGGAAGACCATGCCGAACTCCCGCCGATGCGGCGGAAGTTCGGTCACGTCGTCGCCGCCGAACAGGATGCGGCCTTGGCTCGGTTTGAGGAACCCCGCGATTAGCCGCAGCGTGGTGGTTTTGCCGCAGCCCGAGGGACCGAGCAGGGTGACGAATTCGCCCTGCTTGATCTCCAGGTCGAGCGGTTCGAGTGCCGCGACGTCGCCATAGGATTTGGAGACGCCGCGGAGCGTGACGCTTGCCATGTCGTTATTCCGCCGAAATTCGTTCGCTGCGGCTCATTTCACGACCATGCGATTCCACTGGTCGACCCAGTCGGGAATGTTCACCTTCGTGTAGTCGATATGGAGTTGATGGGCCATCTGATCGGGCTTCAACTGCATCATTTTGGCGAAGACCGGATCCTCGCCCATCCGTTCGATCGCCTTGGTGTTGACGGGCACGACGCCGCCGACGATCGAGAACGTCAGTTGGTAGTCCGCATCGACATACTGGTTCAGGAACCAGGTCGCGGCCGCTTCGTTGGGCGTGCCTTTGATCACGCCAAGCCAGCCGTCCTTCGAGACGCCGGTCGTTTTCGCATTGATCGTCGGATGCACGGCCGCGACGGGCTGGTCTTGCTTGAACGTGCGCAAGCACCAGCCGGTATGCGCCACGGCCGCGACGATATCGCCGCTTTGGAAGGAGAGAACGACTTGGTCGCCCTGCGCCCAGAATTTGAGCGTCTTGAGGCTCTTGATAAGTTCGACGCCGGGGGCGACGTTCTTCTCGTCGCCGCCGGCCGCATAGGCGATCGCGCCGAACCCGGCCAAGCCGCCGCCCGAATTGATGTCGGGGATCATCACCTTGCCGACGAGGGCCGGATTGGCGAGATCCTTGTAGGTCGTCGGCGCGGGAAGGCCGAGTTCCTTGTACTTGTCGACGTTGTAGCAAATGCCTTCTTGCGTCGCCCAAGACGCGATCAGCATCTTCTGCTTCTGGAAATCGCTCAGATATTGGCCGTTCGGGATCTTCGAATAATCGATCGGCAGCAGGAAATCGGTTTTGGCGAAATCGCCGGTCTGCGCGTCGAGGATTTCCATCACGTCGAAGGGCGGGCGTCCGCGCGCGGCGATCAACTTGGCGAAGTTCACCTGCGGGCTGCCGGTGATGAATTCGAGCTTGCCGCCCAGTGCCGCGAATTTCGGCGACAATTCCTTGTCCATGATGTCGCGCCACACGCCGCCGAACGTGGCGACACGCAAGGTCACGCCGTCGAAACGCTGCTGGGCCGCGGCCGGTGCCGTGGCGAGCGTGGCGACGGCAAGTGCCGCCGCGGAAAGCCGGAGGAAATTACTGAGCATCGAAGGCATCGCGGGACTCCTCGTCGTTGAGTGAGGGGAAGGGCGGAAAGCGAAGATCAGCGCCGTCCGGTGCCGCCGATCCGCAGCAAGGTCTCGAGACCGACCACGCGTTGGACGAACAGCATCAAGGCGAAGCAGAACAGGATGACGAGCGTGGCCGAGGCCAGGATCGTGGGGCTGAAATTCTGTTCGAGCCCCATGAAGATCTCGACCGGGTAGGTCATGTAGCCGGGGGCCGACAGGAAGATCGAGATCGGCACATCGCCGAACGACACCATGAAGGCGTAAAGCGCGCCGGCGTAGAGGCCGGGCATGATCAGCGGCAACGTCACCCGCCGGAAGGTGCGCAAAGGCGTGGCGCCCAGGCTCGCCGCCGCTTCCTCTAGCCGACCGTCGAAACGTTGCAGGATCGCCGTCACCGCGCCGACGACGTAGGGGGTCGCGACGAAGCAATGCGCGACGGCGAGGCCGACGAAGCTGCCCGAGAGATCGAGGTCGAGCGCATCACCCACCGCGTAGACGAGTTGCAGAAACGTGATGCCGATGACGACGGTCGGGATCTGCAAGGGTGCCCGGAAAATTGCGGCCAGCAATCCCTTGCCGGGCAGCTTGCTGCGCACGAGGCCGAAGGCCGCGGGCACGCCCAGCAACACGCCGACGGTCGCCGACAGGAAGGCGAGCTTCAGGCTCAACAGGATGGAATGGAACTGCGACGCCGGAATTTCCCAATAGCGCGCGAGCGTGAAGGTGGTCGGCGGAAACGAAATGGCGCCGTATTGCGACGACGCGTTGAGCGAAGCGCCCATCACGATGATCGTCGGCGCGTGCAGGAACAGATACGCGAAGACCACGATCGACCAGAGCAGCGTCTGGCCGACGGGCGTTTCGAGGCGCCACCACAGGCGCTTGAACGGCGATTTGGAGATCATGCGATCACCTTTCGGCCCGCGCGCATCCGGCGCATCAGGAAGATCGAGAGAAGATTGACGGCGATGACCGCGAACAGCAGCAACGCGGCGAGCGTTGCCGCCATCGAATATTTCACCTCCATCATGATCGTGCGCTGGATCAGGATCGGCAGCGTCATGACCTTGCCGCCGCCGATCAACGCGGCGGAGGTGAAGGCGCCCATGCACATGTTGAAGATCATCAAGCCGCCGACGGAGATGCCCGGCAGGCAGAGCGGCAGCAACACGCGGCGTGCGACGCGCAGGCGGTTGGCGCCGAGCGCTTGGGCCGCTTCCTCGTAGGAGCGCGGGATCGTCTGCACGACGCTGTAAAGCAGCAGCACGGCGAAGCCGAGGGTGAACTGCATCAAGCCGACGACCACGCCGCCTTCGGAACCAAGCAGCACGATCGGTTCGCCGACGATCCCCAACGCCACGAGCGTGCGGTTCATGAAGCCGTTGCTGGCGAACAGGATCATCAGCCCGAACACCTTGATCACGATCGTGATGAAGGTCGAGGCGACGATGCCCGCCAGCAGCAGCATCGCCCAGCGCGAGCGCAAG
>JAIUNH010000253.1 GCA_020161965.1 Pseudomonadota bacterium | reverse complement strand
ATGAACTGGCGGGCAATCAGTCCTTCCTTGGCCTTGCCGAACTGGCGAAGATCATCCCCTACGGACCGGTCAATGTCCGTGCGCTGGACCATCTGACTCCCGCACAACGCGCGGAACTTCCTGCGTTTCCGGAGAACCGGAAAAACACGCTGGAGTTCAACGCCGAATGGTGGGCCGGTGCGGACGCGAATGGCCGCTCGAATCACGAGCGGAATCTGGCGCTGTGGACGCGCTTTATCTCGACGCGTCGCTGAATGACGGAGGGACGGGCGGCCTTTCAGGCCGCCCGTCTCGACGCTCTCCGCCCTGTGTGACATGCGTTTTGGCATTTCGAACGTGATCGTAAAGCAATGGCCATTCAAGTAAGCGATATGAAGGCAGCCGCGTTGCTCGCCGCCGCTCCCCGCGCCGCGCGGCAAGGGCGTTACGTACCCCTGCTTTTGATTCCTGCAGTACTTCTGCTGATTTTCGGGTTTGCGGCGCCGATCGGCACATTGCTGGCGTGGAGCCTCAACGCGCCGAACTGGAGCCTCGTCTATTATCGCGAGTTGTTCGAGGATGCGGCCTATTGGACCGTCCTTCTGAACACCATCCGGTTGTCGGCGGAAGTCACGCTGCTGTGCAGCCTTTTGGGCTATCCGATCGCTTACGCAATGGCGCAGGCTTCACCCGCCGCGCGTAGCGCCATCGCGATCCTGCTGATCGTGCCCGTCTGGACCAGCATCCTGGTCCGCGGTTTCGCGTGGATGGTGCTGTTGGGCCGCAACGGCGCGGTCAATAACCTGCTGATTGCGGTGGGTTTCACCGACAAGCCGATCGAAATGCTGTACGGGCACGCGGCGGTGCTGATTGGCCTTGTCCATGTAATGCTGCCGTATTTCGTTTTCCCGCTTTACGATTCGATGAAGCGGATCGATCCGCGACTGGTTTCGGCCGCCGAAAGCCTCGGTGCGGGGCGCATGACGGCGTTCTTCTCCGTGTTCCTGCCGCTGAGCATTCCCGGTATCGCGTCAGGCGGTCTGCTCGTTCTCATCCTTTCGATGGGCATCTACGTGACGCCGGCGATGCTCGGGGGCTTGCGCGAAACGACGACCGTCATGATGATCGAAAAGCAGATCAATCTGGTCGCCAATTGGCAGATGGCGGCGGCCATGTCGCTGGTGCTGTTGGCAACTGCGATGGCGTTCGTCCTGGCCTGGGCGAAGCTGTTCGGCTTCGGCGCGGACGAGCGCGCGCACAACAGCGCCGGGCGCGCGACGATCGCGTTCCATCTGGGCCTTGCAACGACGAAATGGGTTTGCTGGCTCACGCGCTTGCGCATCCGTCTGTTCGGGCCGCGCCGCGCGCGGACGGAGGGGGCGCTTCGGCAACGGCGCCCGCGCCGCCTGTTCGCCATGATCGTGACCTTGCTAGCGCTCGCATTCATCGTCGCGCCGATCATGGTGTTCTTCCCGCTGAGCCTGAACGGCGCGGGATTCCTGGAGTTCCCGCCGCGCAGCTATTCGCTGCGTTGGTACGAGAATTACTTTTCGCGCCAGGATTGGATTCGGCCGACGATCACCAGCTTCCAGGTGGCGTTCCTGACGACGATCGTCGCGGTGCCGGTCGGCGCGCTGGCGGCAATTGCGATCGAACGCGGCAAGTTCCGCGGGCGTCTTGCTAGCCTGGGTCTGCTCACCATGCCCGCGATGACGCCGCATCTCATCATTGCGGTCGGGCTCTATTTCCAATACGCGACGATCGGGTGGTTGGGCTCGATCCACGGTCTTGTTCTCGCCCATCTCGTGCTGGCGTTGCCGTTGGTGGTGATCGTAATCCAGGGGGCTTTGCGCAAAGTCGATATCGCCCCCGAAAACGCCGCGCGCAGCTTGGGCGCGCATCCGGCGATCGCGTTCTACAAGATCACGCTGCCGATGATCCGGCCCGCTATCCTATCGGCCGGGCTGTTTGCGTTCCTTGCGTCTTTCGACGACGTCATCATGGCGCTATTCCTGACCACGACAACGCTGATGACGCTGCCGCGGCGCATGTGGGCGGGGATCGTCTACGAGGTGGATCCCACATTGACCGTTGCGTCGATCGTGCTGATCACGCTGACCATTGTGTTGCTGACGATCATCCTGCTGGTCGATCGCCGCAACGCGACGAAGGTCTAGGTGCGGACGAAAATACCGAACGCGTAGGTGAACGGGTTAGTATGTGATATACGAAGTGGGCGATTCTTACGCATTGTCAAAGCGATGGAAATGGATATGAGGAGTCAGCCGACAGCTATGCGCGGCGGCCGCGTGAATCTGGTCACCAAAGAGCCGATCCACGAGCAGGTATTGCCGCATATCCGGCGCGACATCGTTCTCAACCGTTGGGCGCCGGGCGAGCGTCTGCCCGAGATGGAGTTATGCAACGAGTTCGGTATTTCCCGTACACCGTTGCGCGACGCCTTGAAAATTCTCGAAGTCGACGGGTTGATCGAGCTTTTGCCGCATGTCGGCGCGGTGGTCACGCGGATGGATCCGCCGGATCTCGCCGAGAAGTTCGAGGTACTGAACGGCCTCGAACAGATGGCGGCCGCGAAGGTCGCGCGCACACGCCCGCCGGACGTGCTGACGGAGATCAATCGTCTCCATCGCGCGATGGTGCGAGCTGCCAAAGCGGTAAAGACGTCGGAGTATTACCGCCTCAACGACGAGTTCCATCGTGCGATCGTGTTGGGGGCGGCAAATCAAACGCTGGCGCGGATGCACGAAGTCACGATGTGGCATGTCAGCCGTGCGCGCCATCGTGCCAATGAGCACGAACCTGTCATCCAGGCCGCGGCCGATCATCACAGCGCGATCGTGAAGTGCATTTTCGAGGGCGACGCCGAAGGCGCCGCCCGGGCAATGGGCGAGCACCTGGACGAGGTGTCACGTATCGTCTCGAAAGAGATGAAGGCGCTGTCGAGGTGACCGGCTGAGTGAGTGATATCGCTTTGTCCTTACCGGTGAAGACGTTTGATGTCGTCGGGCTGATTTGTGTTCAGCGCCAATGCGGTTCAAAGTGTACGGTAAGGATCTGATCGCTATTCCAAACGCCGGACGAAGCGGCGCGCCAAGCGGTCGAGAACGACGTGCATGTCATCGGCGCGTCGTCGCAAGCTGTGGGTTATAAAACGCTGGTCCCGGCACTGATCAACGCGTTGAAGGGCCGCAAGGCCGACGACATTTGGGTCGTGTGCGGCGAGGTCGTTCCGCCGCAGGATTACGACGAACTTCGCCACCACGGGGTCGCGGCCATCTACGGCCCTGGCATCAACATTCCGCACCCGGCGGCCGAAATGCTCGACTTCATCCGCAAGCAAAAGCGGGCGGCATAGAACATGAGCGAGAACGACAACAACTCCGATCCCGGTTCACTTGTCGACGCCCGCTAGCGGCGAAGCGGCTAGAGTTGTGGCAGTTGAGCGAAGTTTCCTGCAAGCTGACGCATGATCTGCGGGAAACCCTCCACCTAACCAATTGAATTCACGCAGTGTCCGCGTATGTTGACGTGGTCGGGGTACAGGTTCAATCCCTGTAGCGCCCACCATCCGGACCGCGGGAAATCCAGTGATCGCATACTGATGGTGCCACTGCGGATTTCGCGTCGGCACAAGGTCTGCAAGCGCGGTTCCGGATGTCCGCGCTCGAGCCCGAAGTTATTGATATCGTTCTGGTCGATGCCGACGCGTCGCGCGCCGCGTTGGTGCGCGAGGCGCTCGACGGATCGGGCTATCGTATCGTCGCGACACTCGGGCCCGGCGACGACGTCATCGAAGGTATTCGCCGGCATAAGCCCGGGCTGGTGATCGTCGATATCGAATCGCCCGATCGCGACACGCTCGATTCCATGAAGGCGGTGGCGGGCGAGGGCGCGCAACCGGTGGTCATGTTCGTCGACGAGTCGGACGAACATGCGACGCGCGAAGCGATCCGCGCGGGTGTGAGCGCCTATATCGTCGACGGGCTTGCGCCCAAGCGGGTCAAACCCATTCTCGACGTCGCGGTCGCGCGCTTTCGCGAACATCAGCGCTTGAAGGCGGAACTGGACGCGGCGCGCGCCGGGCTGGAGGAGCGCAAGATGATCGAGCGCGCCAAAGGCATCCTGATGGACAGCAAAGGTATCGGCGAGGAAGAAGCCTTCCGCACCTTGCGAAAACTCGCCATGGACCGCCACCAGCGCTTAGCCGATGTCGCGCGCGAACTTGTCTCCTTCGCGCAGCTCCTGAAAGGGTAGGCGCACGAAATTTGGGCGCGCGCGCGGTACGATTGCCCGTTTTTTGCTGCGTCGCACCCAGTCCAGTGGGCACCGGCGGATCGCCGGGAATCGCAAGAAATCCAGGCGGAATAGGTCCGAATCGCAATCCGGCGCGAACTGGCACGTGCGTTGCTGAATAACAATTGAACTGCACGCGTATGGTCGCAGGTTCCGGCAACGGCGTCGGAAACGGACCACACGCAATCGACGGGCGAAAGCCCCAGGGACAACGGCGTCCCGCAGAGATCAGACGCGCCATCGCTCGGCGCGCGATCGATGCGGACGCCGTTTTCGTTTTTGGGCTCGGATTTCCGGATGCTGGATCGAGTTGAGGGGAAAAGAACCACGTGCAAGGGCTCGAGAAAACGCAGCTGACATTGGGGTTCGTGCCGCTTTCCGATTGCGCGCCGCTGGTCGTGGCGCGCGAGAAGGGGTTCTTCGAACGCCAAGGCCTGGCGGTCGATCTATCGCGCGAAGCGTCGTGGGCGACGGTGCGCGACAAGGTCGCGGTCGAAGCGCTGGACGGCGCGCAGACCCTTGCCGCGATGCCCTTGGCGGCCACGTTGGGTCTTGGCGGCAATCGCAAGGCGATGGTCACCGGCATGACGATCGGCCTCAACGGCAACGCGATCGTCATCTCCCGCGAATTGTGGCGCGAACTCGACGACGGTTCGGGCCTCGATCCGATGGCGACGGGTGAATCGCTGCGCCGTGCGCTCGATGCGCGCCGCGCGCGCGGCCTGAAACCGCCGCGTTTCGGCGTCACCTTCGCCTATTCGAGCCATAACTACTTGCTGCGCTATTGGCTTGCCGCCTCGGGTATCGATCCCGACCGCGATGTCGAGTTGGTGGTCGTGCCGCCGCCGCGCATGCTGCGCAGTCTCGTCGACAACGATATCGACGGCTATTGCGTCGGTGCGCCGTTTGGTCAACTCGCGGTCGATCTCGGTGTCGGGCGCTTCGCCGCCGCGACTTACGAGGTGTGGAACAACCATCCCGAAAAGATCTTCGCCGTCACGCGGTCCTGGGCCGAACGCCATCCCAACACGCATGTGGCGCTGGTGATGGCGCTGATCGAAGCTTGTCGCTGGCTCGACGATCCGGCGAACCGCTTGGATGCGGCACGCCTGCTCGCGCGCGCGGATTATTGCGACGCGCCGGAATCGATCCTGATGGCGACATTGGGCGGCACGGTGCAGACCGGGGCGGGGCCGCGCCATATTCCCGATTTCCACGTCTTCCATCGCTATCAGGCGAATTTCCCATGGCGCAGCCAAGCGCTATGGACGCTCGCCCAAATGCGCCGCTGGGGCCAGATCGGGCCGGAGGTCGACGTGTACGCGCTGGTCGATGCCGTGTGCCGGCCGGATGTCTATCGCGCCGCCGCGCGGCGTTTGGGCGTTGCATCGCCCGATGTCGATTTCAAAAGCGAAGGCACGCATCGCGAAAAATACATGCTCGAAACCGGGGAAGGCCCGATCGAGCTCGGCGCCGACATTTTCTTCGACGGGCGGGTTTTCGATCCCGTGCCGCACGATTCCGATCCGGCGGGCACGCCCGCCATTCGCAACCCCAATGCCAAGGAGATCGAACGATGACCCGCAAGCTCGGCCGCCGCAGCCTTTTGAAGGGCGCTTCCGCCAC
Organism: Pseudomonadota bacterium; assembly: GCA_020161965.1. GTDB lineage: Bacteria > Pseudomonadota > Alphaproteobacteria > CACIAM-22H2 > CACIAM-22H2 > Tagaea. The sequence goes on along the minus strand of JAIUNH010000253.1, from coordinate 120 downwards.
CGCCGCCTTGTTCGCCGCCGCGCGTGCGAGCTTTCCCGCGGGTGCCTTCGCGCAAGGAGCGGGGCCTGAAACCAAGAAGGCCGTGCTCGGCTATATCGCGCTGACCGACAGCGCGCCGCT
>JAIUNH010000252.1 GCA_020161965.1 Pseudomonadota bacterium | reverse complement strand
TGCCGCTCCCTTTTCCCGGCCAGTCTAAGCGGTTTCGGCGAACAATTCGCGGCCGATCAACCAGCGGCGGATTTCGCTGGTCCCGGCCCCGATTTCGTAGAGTTTCGCGTCGCGCAGCAACCGCCCGGTCGGGTAGTCGTTGATATAGCCGTTGCCGCCCAGAAGCTGGATCGCGTCGAGTGCCACCTGGGTCGCTTTCTCGGCCGCATAGAGGATCGCCCCCGCCGCGTCCTTGCGCGTGGTGCGGCCCGCATCGCACGCGCGCGTGACGGCATAGACATAGGCTTTGCAGGCATTGGTCGTGGTGTACATGTCGGCGAGCTTGCCCTGCACGAGCTGGAATTCGCCGATCGCCTGGCCGAATTGCTGGCGCTCGTGGACATAAGGCAGCGCCACGTCCAACGCCGCCTGCATGATGCCGAGCGGCCCGCCGGCCAGCACCGCGCGCTCGTAGTCGAGGCCGCTCATAAGCACGTTGACGCCCTTGCCGACGGCGCCGAGTACGTTTCCTTCCGGCACCTCGCAATCCTGGAAGACGAGCTCGCCGGTGTTGGAGCCGCGCATGCCGAGCTTGTCGAGCTTCTGCGCGACCGAGAAACCTTTGAAGGATTTCTCGATCAGGAACGCCGTGATGCCGCGCGCACCCGCGTTCGTATCGGTCTTGGCATAGACGACCAGCACGTCGGCGTCGGGCCCGTTGGTGATCCAGAATTTGCTGCCGTTGAGGACGTAGCGATCGCCCTTCTTGTCGGCGCGTAGTTTCATCGACACGACGTCGGAGCCCGCACCCGGTTCGGACATCGCCAGCGCGCCGACATGTTCGCCCGAGATCAACTTGGGCAGATATTTACGGCGCTGGGCTTCGTTGCCGTTGCGGCGGATCTGGTTGACGCAAAGATTGGAATGCGCGCCGTAAGAGAGGCCGACCGACGCCGAGGCGCGGCTGATCTCCTCCATCGCCACGCAATGGGCGAGATAGCCTTGGCCCGAGCCGCCATATTCCTCCTCGACCGTGATGCCGAGCAGGCCGAGATCGCCGAATTTGCGCCAAAGATCGGCGGGGAAATCGTTGTCGCGATCGATCTGGGCCGCGCGCGGCGCGATCTCGGCGGCGGCGAAGCGCGCGATCTGGTCGCGCAGCATGTCGATTTCTTCGCCCAGGCCGAAATCGAACGACGGGATCGAATTGCGGGTCATGGCCGCCCTCCCTTGTCGAAACGGGGTTTCCTCCGCCGCTTCCATACGCTACCGTATGGTATGGCCAAACGGGAGTCAACCAAGCCAAGGCTGGACGAAGCCGCGTGGATCGCGGCCGCACTGGAAGCCTTGGCCCGCGACGGGATCGCGGGGCTGCGGGTCGAACCTTTGGCCAAGCGCCTGGGCGTGACCAAAGGCAGTTTCTATTGGCATTTCAAGGATCGCGAGGCGCTGCTGGCGGCCGCTTTGGACGCCTGGGCGGCGGGGCGCATCGCCGCGATCCGCGGCCAAGCGGGCGATCCCAAGCGCCGTAGCTTGCCGGCGATGGCCGATCTTTATTTACGCGATCCGAACCCGAAGGGTCTGGCGGTCGAGCTCGCCATCCGCGCACTCGCCCGTGCCGATGCACGTGCGGCCAAAGCGGTCGAGACCGTCGATGCCGAGCGCCTTATCCAAGTCGCCGCGTTGTTCCGCGAACAAGGCTACGGTGCCGCAGAAGCCCAGGCGCGCGCGCTGCTGTTCTACGGATTTCTGTTCGGCCAAAGCCTGATGCGCGGGCGCGATCTGGCGGCCGCACGCGAAAGCGCCATCGAGCTCGTCTCGCGCTAACGCCTTGTGCCGAGATAAAGCCCCGGCAGCAGCAACGCCGCGCCGACGAGGTGATAGATCGCGAGCCGCTCGTCGAGCACGATCCAGGCGAGCGTGGGACCGTAAAGCGGTACCAAATACATGAGCAGGCTCGCCGCCCCCGCCCCCAGCGCACCGACGACGATCGAATAGCCGAGATATGACGTGATGCCGGGTACGAGCGCCAGGAACACGAACACGGTCCAGTCGCGCAGATCGTAATTCGGCACGGCGTAGAGCGCCATTTCGCCGATCAGAAACGGCACGTTCACCGCCACGCCGAAGGCGACGATGGTGGCAAGGCGCGTCATGGGGTCGAGCGCCGTACGCTTGTATTTGAGCAGCACGGAATAGATCGCCCAGGCGACGGCCCCCGCCGCGATCAGCAAATCGCCTTCGACGAAATTAAGATGAACGATATTTGCGGGCTCGCCGCGCAGCAGAATCCACCCTGCCCCGGCCAGCGCCAGCGCAATGCCGGCCATGCGCGCCCAGCCGATCGCCTCGCCATAGCCGAACCGTGCGAACAGCACGATCAGCACCGGGCACGCGGCGTAGATGAGCCCCGCATTGGTCGCAGTGGTCGTCACGCCCGCGACATAGGTGGGCGCGCCGCAGATGCCCATGCCGAGAAAGCCGAGCAGCAGATAGGTCCGCCACTCGCGGCGGATTTCCGCGCGCCCGCGCCACATCGCCGAAGCGGCGAAGGGCAGCAGGAAGATCAGCGTCAGACCCCAGCGCCAAAACGCCGTCGCCACCGGCGGAATGCTGCCCGCGATCCAGCGCGCCGCCACCATGTTGGAAACCAACGCGGCGGGCACCAGAAAGAACAGGATCAGCGCAAGGCGGCGATCGGTAACGCTCATCACCCGTGACGCGCGCGCGCCTGCGCCGCACCTTTGCCGAGCGCTTCGAGCTTGGCGATCGCGACGTCCGTGTCGAGCGGGGCAAGACCGCAATTGGTGCCCAGGATCAGTTTGTCCTTGGGCACGTATTTCAGCGCCTCGGCGACCACCGCTTCAATCTCGTCCGGCGTTTCGATCAGATTGGTCGCGACGTCGATGGCGCCGACGATCACTTCTTTACCCGACAGCAATTCCATCAAGCGCGCGGGCACGCGCGAATGCATGGCTTCGAGCGAGACCTGACCGATGCGGCTTTTGGCGAGTGCGGGGAAAAACGCCTCGTATTGGCGCCATTCATTCCCCAGACCGGCTTTCCAATCGATATTGGCCTTGATGCCGTAGCCGTAGCAGATATGCACGGCCGTCTTGCACTTAAGCCCGTCGATCGCGCGATGCAGCGCCTCGATGCCCCAGCCGGCGGCTTCGTCCGTGTAGGCATTGAACGCGGGCTCGTCGAACTGGATGACGTCGATGCCGTCCTTTTCCAATGCGCGCGCTTCTTCGTTCAGCAGATCGGCGAAGGCCATCGCGGTTTTGATGCGGTCGCCGTAATACGCGTCCTTAACCGTATCCATGATCGTCATGGGCCCCGGCAGCGTGAAGCGCAATTGACGCTTCGTGTGCGCGCGCGCCAGCCGCGCTTCGGTGGCGTGTGCGCGGCCCTTCAAGCGCAATTGCCCGACGACCTGCGGCACGATCGCTTCGTAGCGGTTGTTGCGGATCCCCATCGCGACCTTGTTCGCGGTGTCGATCCCGTCGACGAATTCGACGAAGCCGTGCACGAAATGCTGGCGCGATTGCTCGCCTTCGGTCAGGCAATCGATCTCGGCATCTTCCTGCAGCTTCAGCCACAGCAGCGTGGCGTCGCGTTTGGCGCGGGCGAGTTCCTCGCCGTCCTGGCGCCATTTCGGCCACAGCTTATGCGTTTCGGCGAGCCAGCCGGGCTTGGGCAAGCTGCCGGCGATCGTGGTGGGGAACAACATGGCGACGGCCTCCCGAGGGGTTTCCCCCTGGTTAAGCCGCCGCGTGCCGCCGCGCAAGCGCGCTTACGATGCCGGACGGGCGGTCGGGTGTTCCTGCGCGTCGACGACGCAGAACGCCGCCATGTTGACGATGCCGCGCACGGTCGCCGTGTTATCCAGCAGATGGACCGGGGCGGCCGGTCCCAACAGGACCGGGCCGATCTTCTGCGCGCCCGCGAATTCCTTCAGCAGGTTGAAGGCGATATTCGCGGCGTCGAGGCTCGGCATGATCAACAGATTCGCCATGCCTTCGTAGCGCGGCTCCAGGATCGCATTGCGGCGGATCTCGTCGGAAATGGCGGCCTCGGCGGTCATCTCGCCGTCGACTTCCAGATAGGGCGCCATCGCCTGGATACGTTCCAAGGCACCGCGCATGCGGTCGGCCGACGGGCAATCGGTCGAGCCGAAATTGGAATGCGACAGCAGCGCCGCCTTCGCCTTCAGGCCGAACAGTTTGACGACTTCGGCGGCGCGCACGGTCATATCGGCGATCTGCGCGGAATCGGGTTCGCGCGACACATGCGTATCGGCGATGAAGATCGTGCCGCGCGAATGAACCAGCGCCGACACGGCCGACGCGGCCGCCACGCCCGGCCTCAAGCCGATGATATCGACCACGTCGCGCAAAGCGCGGTTCCAGCGGCCAATCAAGCCGCCGATCATGCCGTCGGCTTCGCCCATACGCAGCATCAGCGCCGCCAGCGCCACGTTGCGCGTGCGCACGATCGTGCGCGCCGTATCGGGCGAAACGCCCTTGCGGCCCATCAGATTGTGATAGAGGCGCCAGACTTCCGAATAATTCGGCACGTCTTCCGGATTGATCAGGCGGAAATCGCCGTCGATCGTCATGCGCAGGCCCAATTTATCCAGGCGCTTGCGGATCGTTTCGCGGCGGCCGATCAGGATCGGCAGGCAAATGCCTTCGTCGATCAGCGTTTGTGCCGCGCGCAACACGCGCTCGTCCTCGCCGTCCGCGAAGATGATGCGCTTGGGGGCGGCGCGCGCGCGCTCGAAAATCGGCTTCATCACGAAGCCCGAGCGATAGACGAATTGCGACAGTTGATCGGTATAGGCGTCGAAATCCTTGATCGGGCGCGTCGCCACGCCCGAATCCATCGCCGCCTTGGCGACGGCGGGCGCGATCTCGGTGATCAGACGCGGATCGAAGGGCTTCGGGATCAGGTTTTCGGGGCCGAAGGCCGGCGGCTCGCCGCCATAGGCGGCCGAAACGATGTCCGACGGTTCCTGCAAAGCGAGATCGGCGATCGCGCGCACGGCGGCGACCTTCATCGCCTCGTTGATCGTCGTGGCGCCGACGTCCAGCGCACCCCGGAAGATGAACGGAAAGCACAGGACGTTGTTGACCTGGTTCGGGTAGTCCGAACGCCCGGTCGCGATGATCGCGTCACCGCGCGCAGCCTTCACTTCTTCGGGCAGAATTTCGGGTGTGGGATTGGCGAGCGCCAAGATCAGGGGCTTGGCCGCCATCTTCGACACCATCGTGCCTTTCAGCACGCGGGGTGCAGACAGGCCGAGGAACACGTCGGCGTCGCCGATCACGTCGTCCAGCGTGCGCGCATTGGTGTCGCGCGCATAGCGCGCCTTGCGCGGGTCCATCAATTCCGTGCGGCCCTTATAGACCACGCCGGCAATGTCGGTGACCCAGATATTCTCCTGCTTCACGCCCAGATCGACGAGCAGGTCGAGGCAAGCCAGCGCGGCGGCACCCGCACCCGAGGTGACGAGCTTGACCTTCGACACATCCTTGCCGACGACGCGCAACCCGTTGAGGATCGCAGCACACACGATGATCGCAGTGCCGTGTTGGTCGTCGTGGAAGACGGGAATCTTAAGGCGCTTGCGCAGCTTCTCTTCGATCTCGAAGCACTCGGGCGCTTTGATATCTTCGAGATTGATGCCGCCGAAGGTCGGCTCCAGTGCGGCGACGATATCGACGAATTTGTCGGGGTTCAGCTCGTCGACTTCGATATCGAATACGTCGATACCGGCGAATTTCTTGAACAGCACCGCCTTGCCTTCCATCACCGGCTTGGCGGCGAGCGGGCCGATGGCGCCCAGGCCCAAAACGGCCGTGCCGTTGGTGACGACGGCGACCAGATTGGCGCGCGCGGTGACGGTGGCGGCTTCGGCGGGATTTTCGACGATCGCTTCGCACGCGGCGGCGACGCCGGGCGAATAGGCCAAAGCCAGATCGCGCTGATTGGCGAGCGGCTTGGTCGCGACGACGGCAAGTTTACCGGGCTGCGGCAGACGGTGATATTCGAGGGCCGCTTCGCGCAGCTTGTCGTC
>JAIUNH010000251.1 GCA_020161965.1 Pseudomonadota bacterium | reverse complement strand
CGCGCGCCAAGTTTTTCGCGGAAGTTTCGAGTTCGGCGGGCGGGACGAGCTTGTTGAAGAAACCCCAGCGCTCGCCTTCCTCGGCCGACATCGAGCGGCCGGTGAACAGCAATTCGGCCGCGCGGCCCTGGCCGATGATGCGCGGCAGGATGGCGCAAGCCCCCATGTCGCAACCGGCGAGGCCCACGCGCGTGAACAGATACGCGACCTTCGCGGCGGGCGTGCCGATGCGCAGATCGACCGCCATCGCGATGGCGGCACCGGCCCCGGCGCAAATCCCGTCGATGCCCGCGATCACGACTTGCGGGCAGGCGCGGATCGCCTTGACCAGATCGCCGGTCATGCGCGTGAAGCGCAGAAGATCCGGCATTTCCATGCCGACCAGCGGGCCAATGATTTCGTGCACGTCGCCGCCCGAGCAGAAATTGCCGCCCGCACCCGTGATGACCACGGCCTTGATCTGATCGACATAGCAAAGGTCGCGGAACAGATCGCGCAGTTCGGCGTAGCTTTCGAAGGTCAGCGGGTTTTTCTTCTCCGGCCGGTTCAGCACGATGTGTGCAACCTTGCCGTCGACCGACCAGCCGAAATGCTTGGGCGCGAAGCGGGCGGCGTCGTAGCGGGTGAGGGACGTCATGCGGCTTCCTTGCCGCCGCGCTCGGCGGCTTTGGCGGATTGTTTCAGCTTCGCCAGCAATTCCAGCAGGCGTTTGAGGTCGCCGCGGTCGAGGCCGGCGAAGGCTTCGTCGATCCAGCGTTCGTGTTCGGGCAGCATCGCTTCGAAGCCGCGCTTGCCGGCTTGGGTCAAGCGCACGCGCGACTGGCGGCGATCGGCGGCGGAGGTCGTGCGGCGCACCAAGCCTTCGCCGACGAGCGCTTCGACGAGGCCGGTGACGTTGCCCGCCGACACCATCATGGCGCGCGACAAATCCCCCATCGTCAAACCGTCGTCGCCCGCGCGATGGAGCTGTGACAGAAGATCGAAGCGCGGCAGCGTGATGTTCCAGGTTTCGCGCAAACCGCCGCGCACGCGCGTTTCGATCAAATTCGTGCAGGTCAGCAGGCGAAGCCAGGCGCGCAGTTGCAGATGGTCGGAATCCTCGTGCCCGCGTTCGCGATCCATCAGATTTCCCCTGCGGCGATCGGTATAGCCGCTCCCGTCACCGATGCGGCTTCGTCGCGCGCCAGCCACGCCACGCACGCCGCGACTTCCTCCGGCTTGATCAAGCGGCCCATCGGATTGGCGGCGGCGAAGCCGGTTTTGACGTCCGCGCCCGCCTTGCCGGTTTTGGCCGCGACGCGCGCGGCGGCGTCGGCCAACATCGGCGTGTCGGTATAGCCGGGGCACACGGCGTTGATGGTCACACCGCTGCGCGCGTATTCGGCGGCGAGCGCTTTCGTCAGGCCGACGAGACCGTGTTTCGCGGCGGTGTAGGCGGACGTGTAAGCGTAGCCTTTGAGGCCGGCGGTCGAGGCGACGTTGATGACGCGGCCCCAGCCATCGGCGACCATCGCGGGGATCGCGAGGCGGCACGCTGTGTACGCGGCCGTGAGATTGAGATTGAGCATCCGCGCCCACATCTCCGGGTCCGTGCGCGCGAAGGGGGCGGTCTCCGCATTGCCTGCGTTGTTCACCAGAATATCGATATGCTGGTGCCCGGCGGCGGTGGCGAAGGCGTGGCCCAGGGCCGTCGCATCCGTCACGTCGCAGGCGATGGCTTCGGCGCCCAATTCGGCCGCAAGCGGGGCCAGATGCGTGACGTTGCGCGCGATCAGCGTAAGGCGCGCCCCATCGGCATGCAGCGCGCGAGCGATGGCGGCGCCGATGCCGCGCGACGCACCCGTGACGAGCGCGTGGCAGCCCGCGAGCGGGCGATGGGCGTCGGTATCAACGGCGGTTTCAATCGACAATCCGGCCTCCCCAGGCGAGATACTTTAAGTCTAAAGTATCTAACCGGGGAAGCGCAAGGCGCGTCAGCGCGCGGGTACGAGCCGCGCCAGAACGCCATTTCGTTCGTCGCTGACGAAATAGACGTAACCGTCGGGCCCGACACGCACATCGCGGATGCGGCCGGCCGTACCCTCGGCCAATTTCTGTTCGCCCGTGACGCGCCCGTCGCGGATCGTCACGCGATGGATCGCCCCTTCGCGCAACATCCCCACCAGCAAATCGCCGCGCCAAGCGGGGAAGGCGTCGCCGCGATAGATCGCGAGTCCCGATGTGGCGGGCGAGGTCGGACCCCATATATGCACGGGGTCTTCCATACCGGGCTTGGCGGTGCCTTCGCCGATCTGCGCCCCCGAGCCGTATTGGCGGCCATGCGTGACGACCGGCCAGCCGTAATTCAAGGCCGGTTTGACGATGTTGATTTCGTCGCCGCCTTGCGGCCCGTGTTCCACGCTCCACAAAGTCGCGCCGTCGAAGGCGAGGCCCTGCGGATTGCGATGGCCGTAGGAGAAAATCTCCGGCCGATAGCCGTCGCGGCCGAGGAAGGGATTGCCTTGTGCAGGCTTGCCGTCGCGCGTCAGGCGCAACACCTTGCCCGCGAGGTCATTGGTGCGTTGCGCGCGCTCGGGCGTGTTCCCGCGCTCGCCCGTCGTCATATAAAGAAACCCGTCGGCGCCAAAGGCGAGACGCGAGCCGAAATGCCGCCCGCCGGCCCCGGCGGGTGTTGCGTCGAGTAATGTCGTTACGTCGCTCAAGCGCCCGTCGGCATAACGCGCGCGCACGAGCCGCGTGAGCGCGCCGCCATCGGTCTGCGCGGCCATGGTCAGATAGATCTCGCCGGTCGTCGCGAAATCGGGGGCGAGGGCGATATCGAGCAAGCCGCCTTGGTCGCTGGCAAAGACTTGCGGCACGCCGGCGACGGGCTCGGCGCGCAAGGCGCCGTTCGCGAACACGCGCAAACGGCCGGGGCGCTCGGTGATCAGCGCGTCGCCGTTCGGCAGGAAGGCGATGGCCCAGGGATTTTCCAGCCCGCGCGCCAGAATCTCGACGCGATAATCCTGTGCGGCGGCGGGGGCCGCCAGCAGCGCCAAAATTACAAATAGAAAACGCATTTAAGCCTCCACCGTTCCTAGGAAGGGTGGGGCGATGCGCCGCTCAGTTCAAGGGCGTTAAAACGCCTTGAACGTGATGAGTGTGAACGTGTCTTTCACGCCGGGAATTTTTTGGATTCCCATGACGAAATGGCCGGGATCCATGTCGTCCGGCAGATAGCATTTCAGATGCAGATCGTACTGGCCCGAGATCGAATAGACCTCGGAGACCTGTTCGGTCTCCATCGCGCGCTCGGCCACGTCGTAGGCGTGACCGAGTTCGCATTTCACCATGATGAAGATCGTCTGCATGGGCGAAGCACTCCCTCGCCGATCAGTTAACCCGCCGCGCGCCGTCCGCGCAACAGGAAGGCGGGGACGCCGCCGTCGTCGAAGCCGCGACCCAGGCCTTCCGGCAGCGGGGCATGGCGCTCGTTGCCGACATGGTCGCCCGGGATGCGTTCGTGATGGACGCGCTCCTGATGCGATTGACGCTCCTGCCGGCGCGGCTGGCGCTGGCGCGGGGCGGGCGCCGGCACGGGTGCAGCGTGCAGAGGTGCGGGCGGCACGAAATCAACCACCGCCGCGGGTTCGGCCAGAGCGACCGGTTCCGCGATAACAACCGGCGCTTCGACGGCCACGGGCGTTTCGGCGGCGGCTTCCGGCGCATGCGATTCTTCGCGATGGGGGCGACGCGAACGGCCGCCGCGATCGCGACCGCCACGCCCGCCGCGCGAACGGGACTCACGTTCCGGGCGCGGGGAGTCGCCTTCGGCGTCGCCGCCGGTCGGCACTTCGAAACCTTCCAGCACGATCGGCGGGATCGGCTTCTTGATCAGCGATTCGATTCCGCGCACGAATTTGGAATCGTCGCGCGTGGCGATCGTATAGGCGATGCCCGAGCGACCCGCGCGGCCCGTGCGGCCGATGCGGTGGACGTAATCTTCGGCGTTGATCGGCACGTCGAAATTGAACACATGCGACAAGCCGCCGATATCCAGGCCGCGCGCCGCGACATCCGAGCAAACGAGAATCTGGATCTCTTCGCGCTTGAATCCGTCGAGCGTTTCCATGCGCGTCGTCTGGTCCATGTCGCCGTGCAGCGCGCCGACATTGAAGCCGTGGCGCTTGAGCGACTTCCACAGGATATCGACGTCGCGCTTGCGATTGCAGAACACGAGCGCGTTCTTGATCTGCAGCGCGGCGATCAGGCGGCGCAGCGTTTCGCGCTTCTCGCGCTCGGCGACCGTGACGATGCCTTGCGTCACCGTGTCGGCCGTGGCGGCGGGGGCCGAGACCGCGACTTCCTTGGGATTGTTGAGGAACTTGTCGGCGAGGCGCTTGATCTCCGGCGCCATGGTCGCGGAGAAGAACAGCGTTTGACGCAGCGGGGGCAGCAGCGACACGATGCGTTCGACATCGGGGATAAAGCCCATGTCGAGCATGCGGTCGGCTTCGTCGATCACCAAAAGCTTGGTGTCGTGCATCAGGATACGGCCGCGATCGAACAGGTCGAGCAAGCGGCCCGGTGTCGCGATCAGCACGTCGACGCCGCGTTCCAGCGCCTTCTGCTGCTCGTCCATCGACACGCCGCCGATCAGCAGCGCTTTGGTCAGCTTCAGATACTTGCCGTACTTGTCGAAATTCTCGGCGACCTGCGCCGCGAGTTCGCGCGTCGGCTCCAGGATCAGCGAGCGCGGCATGCGCGCCTTGGCGCGGCCTTGGCTGAGTGCGTCGATCATCGGCAGCACGAAGCTTGCCGTTTTACCCGTACCGGTCTGGGCGCAGCCCAGAACGTCGCGGCCCATCTGGACGTAGGGAATCGCTTTTTCTTGGATCGGGGTGGGGGTCGTATACCCCGCATCTTTGATCGCGTTCAGAACGGGCTCGGAGAGCCCCAAATCGTCGAAAGTCATTACTCCGGTCTTCGTTTCGGTTGGCGCCGCATTCATCTTTGGCAGCGCGACCTCCCGGTGGCATCCCGGGCGGCGGGTCCCGCCGATCGGGACCCCAGAGGGAAGGCGCAAGGTACGGCGCCTTTTCGCAGTCGCGGTAAAACCCCGCAGAACGGTAGGAAACTATGGATTTATGGCCAAAAGTCAAGGTTCCGGCTAAGGGTTACGCATGATTATGGACGCTTCGAAAGCCCAATTGCTGGTCGTCGACGTGCAGGAACGCCTGCTGCCGGCGATGGCCGAACCCGATCTCGTGACCGGCGGATGCGCCAAATTGGTGACCGCCGCCAAGCGCTTGGCGGTTCCCGTGCTGGTTTCGGAACAATATCCGAAGGGCCTGGGACCGACCGTCGCGGCGCTGAAGGACGCAGGCCCGGTATGCGCCAAGCTGGCGTTCTCCTGCGCTGGCGACGCCGGGATCGTCCAAGCGATCGAGGCGCAGAATCGCAAGCAGATCGTGATCTGTGGAATCGAGGCGCATGTCTGCGTGCTGCAATCGGCCCTCGGTTTCAAAGCCAAGGGCTATGACGTTGCGGTCGTGTGGGACGCGATTTCGTCGCGCAAGCTCGCGGACAAGGAACTCGCCGCGCATCGCCTTCGTTCCGCCGGAATCTCGGTCGTCAATGTCGAGATGACGATCTTCGAATGGCTGCACGCGGCGGGCACGCCGCAATTCAAAGAACTTTCGGCGTTGATTAAATGAGCAAGATTCCTCTCGTTCTTTTGCCCGGTCTGCTGTGCGATCAAGCGTTGTGGCAAAAGCAGATCGACGCGCTGTCGGATATCGCCGATTGCCAAGTCGCCGATCTCACGCAGCACGACACGCTCGCCGGCATGGCGGACCATGTGCTGGCGAATGCGCCGGCGAAATTCGCGCTCGCGGGCCTGTCGATGGGCGGCTATCTGACATTCGAGATTTTGCGCCGTGCCAGCGAGCGCGTGTTGCGCGTCGCGTTGCTCGACACGTCGGCGCGCGCCGATACGCCCACGCAAAACCGGAACCGCAAGATGTTCGTGTCGCACGCCAAGCGCGGCAAGTTCAAAGGTGTGACGCCGCAGCTCATCCATAATTGG
>JAIUNH010000250.1 GCA_020161965.1 Pseudomonadota bacterium | reverse complement strand
GTACACGTCGTCGTTCGACAGGAAGCGCCACCAACGGCTTTCGCGCGTCTGGATCTGCTCGCGCAGCGAACCGTCGGCGAATTCCTTGTTGCCGACGAAATTGATGCGCTGAATGCCGGTGATCGCGCCCTCTTCGATCTCGTAAACCACGTCGACGCGGTTCTGCGGGAGCTCGATGATCTTGGGCTCGACCGTCGCGGCGAAGCGACCGGACCGGCGATAGATGTCTTGCAGGCGCTTCACGTCCGCTTGGATCTTGGCGCGCGTGAACACGGTGCGCGGCTTCAAGCCCATTTCGGGGGTCAGCGTCTCGTCCTTGATGCGGCTGTTGCCTTCGAACGCGATGCGATTGACGATCGGGTTCTCGACCACGCGCACGACCAGCGCGTTGCCTTCCTGGCGCAACGTCACGTCGGCGAACAGGCCCGTCCCGAACAGCGCCTTCAGCGCCTTGTCGAGATTTTCGCCGTCGAGCGTGTCGCCCGGCTGGATCGCGACGTAGGAGCGCACGGTTTCCGGCGCGATACGCTGCGTGCCTTCGATCCGGATTTCCTGGACGGCGCCCGACATGACGCCTTGGCGCGTGGTGAACTGCGCGGCGGCCGGTGCGGCGCATGCCGCGACCAGCGCCAATACGGCGCACGCGGCGCGCAGCGCCTTCATGCCGCTCGCCTTCTTGCCGAATTCAGTCCCGTCAGCCATGCGAACCCGTGAACCCGCCCTAGACCATAAACGCCCGTCGCAGCCGCCAAATTGGCGACTCCGCCACGCTCTTACTTACCCGAATCCTGCCCGAAGATCACGAGATGGGATTCAAGACACCAAACCGACCAGGAAACGGACCGCGCCCGTATGGACGAGATCGTTCCAAGTCGCGAAAATCATAAGCGTTATAACCAATGCGAAGCCGATCCGGAAACCGTAATCGACGGCCCGCTCGGGCAGGGGTTTGCCGCGTACCGCTTCGGCCGCGTAAAGCACCAAATGCCCGCCATCGAGCATCGGGATCGGGAACAGGTTGATCAGGCCCAGATTGACCGACAAAACGGCCATGAACACGATCAAGCTGGCGATTCCGCCTTGCGCGACCTCGCCCGACATCTGGGCGATGCGGATCGGCCCGCCCAATTCCTCGGTCCCACGGCTGCCGGTAACGATCTGACCGAGCGCCTTCAGCGTGCCGGTGGTCTGATTCCAGACCTCCCCACCCGCCCGCCAGACCGCCTCGGCCGGGTTGTGGCGCTTGAAGGCGACACCCTGGCCGCGAATGCCCAAGCGCGCGATGCGCACATTGTTGCCCAGCCTGTCGGTTTCCTGGATCACCGTCGGCACGGCGTTCAGGACGACCGGCACGCCGCCGCGATCCACTTGGATATTCAAAGGCCTATCGAGATTGAGCTGGACGATGCGCTGGATATCTTCGAAGCGCTCGATCTCCGCCCCGTTGATCTGGACGATCAGGTCGCCTTCCTGCAATCCGGCGCGCGCGGCGGCCGAATCTTCGACCACCCCGCCGACCCGGGCCGGCGTGAAAGGCTGGCCGACGAAAGCAAAGACCCCGGCAAAAAGCACGATCGCCAGCAGGAAATTGGCCGCCGGCCCGGCCGCGACCACGGCGGCGCGCTGGGCCAGCGTCTTGTGATGGAACGAGACGGCGCGTTCCTCGGCCGTCATCTCGCGGACTTCGCCCGAGGGGGTCGAGGCGGCATCGGCGTCGCCATACATTTTCACGTAGCCGCCCAGCGGCAGTAGGGCGACTTTCCAGCGCGTACCGGATTTGTCGGTCCAGCCGAACAGCTCGCGCCCGAAGCCGATCGAGAACACCTCGACCTTCACGCCGCAGCGTTTGGCGACCCAGTAATGCCCCAACTCGTGGAAGAAGATCAGGACCGACAGGACGAGCAAAAACGGCAGAGCATAATCCAGCAAATTCATATCACTATCCAGCCTTCTTGATCCAATTTTCCGCCTTACGGCGGGCGGCCCTGTCGAGTTCGGCGACCGCTTCCAGATCGCCCGGGGCGGCCGGACGATCTTCGGCGAGAACCGCTTCCACGCAAGCGACGATATCGAGAAACCCGATCCGCCGCGCCAAGAAAGCGGCCACCGCCACCTCGTTCGCCGCGTTCAGCAATGTAGGTGCGGCACCGCCTTCCCGCAAGACCTCGCGCGCGATCCGAAGGGACGGAAATCGTTCAAAATCAGGGTCTTCAAACGTTAAGTTCGCTGATTTCTTGAAATCCAAGCGCGGCACGGGGGCGGCCATCCGGTCGGGCCAGGCCAGCGCCACGGCGATGGGGGTGCGCATATCGGGCGTGCCGAGCTGGGCGAGGATCGAGCCGTCGATATACTCGACCATCGAATGGACGACCGATTGAGGATGGACGATAACGTCGATCCGCTCGGCCCCGACAGGAAAAATAAACATTGCCTCAATGGTTTCGAGGCCTTTGTTCATCATAGTTGCGGAGTCGACGGAGATCTTCGCCCCCATCGACCAATTGGGGTGCGCCACCGCCTGTTCGGGCGTCACGTCGCGCATCTGGTCGAGCGACCAGGTGCGGAACGGCCCGCCCGACGCCGTCAGGATCAGCCGCGCGACTTTGTCGGCCCGGGCGGGTTCGAAGACCTGGAAGATCGCCGAATGCTCGCTATCGACCGGGATCAGCGTCGCCCCCGCCTTGGCAACTTCCTGGGTCATCAGGGCACCGGCGGAGACCAGGGTTTCCTTGTTGGCAAGGCCGATGGTCTTGCCCTGGCGGATGGCGGCGAGCGTGGGGGCGAGCCCCGCCGCCCCGACGATCGACGACATGACCCAATCGGCCGGCATCTGGGCGGCCTCGACGACCGCATCCGGCCCGGCGGCAGCGTCGATCCCCGTCCCCGCCAAGGCGGCTTTCAGATCGTCATAGGCGGCCGGATCGGCCACCACCGCGCGCTTGGCCTTCAACGCCACGGCCTGCGCCGCCAGCGCTTTGACGTCGCGATGGGCGGTCAGCGCCTCGACCGCGAAACGATCCGGTTCGCGCGCCAGCAAATCGACCGTGCTGCGCCCGACCGAGCCGGTCGAGCCGAGGACCGTGACGCGCTTCACCGCCATGCCAGGATCGCCCCGCCGGTCGCCCATTGGAACAGGGCGAAGGCCGCGGCGGCCGTCAGCAGCCCATCGACGCGGTCGAACAAGCCGCCATGGCCGGGGATCAGCTTGCCGCTGTCCTTCACCCCGAAATGGCGCTTCACGAAGGATTCGAGCAGATCGCCGCCCTGCGCCACGACCGCGATCGCGGCGCCCGCAAGCGCCAAGCGCCAGCCCGACGGGCCGGTGGGGGCAAGCCAACCGGCGACCGGCGCCACGAGTGCGGCGCAGGCCATGCCGCCGACCAATCCGGCCCAGGTCTTGTTGGGCGACAGCGCGGGGGCAAGTTTGGGCCCCCCGATGCCGCGCCCGGCGAAAAAGGCGCCGGTATCGGTCGCCCAGACGCACGCCATCAGCCACAGAATGGTTTCGAGCCCGGCGAGGTCGTAGCCGCGCAGCCAGATCAACGCCACGATCGGCAGGCCGATATAAAGCGGTCCCGCCGCCAGCCAGCGCGGATGGCCGCGCTTGCCGCCTTCGGCGACCATGAACACGCCGACGGCACCGGCAAAGCACACGAGCAGGGCGAGCGCGAAACGTTCGTCGGTCGCGACGGCCCCCGCCGCCAGCACGACGAAGGCGATGGCGAGGCCGGACACGCCAAAGCGCCCCTCGCCCACCAACCGCGTCCATTCCCAGGCGAGCACGGCGCCGCACAAGGCCAGCATCAGCTCGAAAGATTCACGCCCCGAAAACAAACCGAGCAGCGCCAGGATCAGCATCACGATCCCGGACAAGATCCGTTTGCGGAGGGGACTCATCCCACGATGGCGCCGTAGCGCCGGTCGCGCTTGCCGAACTCGGCGATCGCCGCCTCGAAATGGGCGCGATCGAAATCCGGCCACAGCACGTCGAGGAAGACGAACTCGGTATAGGCCGCCTGCCACAGCAGGAAGTTGGAAATGCGCATCTCGCCGCTGGTGCGCACCAGCAAATCGGGATCGGGGATGTCGCTGGTGTAGAGATACTTGGCGATATCCGCTTCGCCGATCGTCTCGGGATCGATCTCGCCGGCCTTGGCGGCGTGCGCCAGCGCACGTGCCGCGCGCGCGATCTCGGCGCGCGCGCCGTAGGACAGCGCAATGATGAAATCGAGCTTGGTGTTCGCCTCGGTCGTGCGCTCGGCTTGTTCGATCAGCGTCACGATATCCGGCGCCAGTCGCGCGCGATCGCCGATCACCCGCACGCGTACACCTTGCTTGTGCAACTCGGCGATTTCGGAGCGCAGATAATTGCGCAGCAACGCCATCAGATCGGTGATTTCGTCGAGCGGGCGCTTCCAATTCTCCGACGAGAACCCGAACAGCGTGAGATAACGCACGCCCAACTCGCCCGCCGACTTGACCGCGCGGCGCACGGCATCCGCGCCGCGCTTATGGCCCGCCACGCGCGGCAGGCCGCGGGATTTCGCCCAGCGGCCATTGCCGTCCATGATGATCGCGACGTGCTTGGGGACGACGCGGGGCTCGGCGGTCATCGACCGTCCTCGAAGTTGGAGAGCGGGCGGCGGATCAAACCGCCATGATGTCCTTTTCCTTGACCGCGAGCTGCTCATCGATCTTTTTGATGAACTCGTCGGTCAGGGCCTGGAACTGGGTCTGCGCCTTGCGGTTCTCGTCCTCGGTCTGCTTGCCGTCTTTCAGCGCCGCCTTCAAACCGTCCATGCCGTCGCGACGGACGTTGCGGATGGAAACGCGCGCCGCCTCGGCGTAGTTCTTCGCGACCTTGGAGAGTTCCTTGCGGCGCTCCTCGGTCATCGGCGGCATCGGGATGCGGATCGACTGGCCTTCGGTCATCGGGTTCAAACCGAGATTGGCCTCGCGGATCGCCTTCTCGACCGACTTCACCAGGCCCTTGTCCCAGACCTGTACCGACAGCATGCGCGGCTCGGGCACCGAAACGGTGGCGCATTGCGATAGCGGCATGGAACTGCCATAGGCTTCGACCGTCACGGGGTCGAGCATGTTGGCGTTGGCGCGGCCGGTGCGAAGTCCGGAAAATTCCTTCTTCAGCACGTCCATCGAGCCGTTCATACGGCGGCGCAGTTCTTCGATATCGGCGGTGGCGGACATGTATCTTCCCCTCTAGCGGCAGGCCCTCAACGCATCAATCGGCGACGGTTCAGTCGGCAACCAGCGTGTGGCGGCCTTTGCCTTTCATGACCTCGGCGAATCCGCCGGGATTCTGGATCGAAAACACGAGGATGGGAATGCGGTTTTCGCGGGCGAGTGCGATCGCCGCGGCGTCCATGACGCCCAAATCGCGTTCGAGCACTTCCTTGTAGCCGAGCTTGTCGTAACGCTTGGCCTTCTTGTCCTTGTTCGGATCGGCGGTGTAGACGCCGTCGACCTTCGTGCCCTTCAGCAGCGCGTCGCAGCCCATTTCGGACGCGCGCAACGCGGCGGCGGTATCGGTCGTGAAGAACGGATTGCCCGTGCCCGCACCGAAGATCACGACGCGGCCCTTTTCCATATGGCGCATGGCGCGCCGGCGGATATAGGGCTCGCAGATCGACGCCATCGGAATGGCCGACTGCACGCGCGTGGTGACGCCGATACCTTCGAGCGCATTCTGCAAGGCGAGCGCGTTGATGACGGTCGCCAACATGCCCATGTAATCGCCATGGGCGCGCTCGACGCCCTTCTTGGCCCCGGCGAGGCCCCGGAAGATGTTCCCGCCCCCGATCACCAGGCAAACCTGGATGCCGAGATCGCGGACTTCCTTCACATCGGCCGCGATGCGGTCGATGGTTTCGGGGTGCAGGCCGAGCCCCGCGGGCCCGGCCAGCACTTCGCCCGAAATCTTCAGCAGCACGCGTTTGTACTTCGACGAGGCCTTAGCCATTCGCGCGCTCCTGTCGTGGGTGGTTAGGACTTGAGCTGGGCCGCGACTTCCGCCGCGAAGTCTTCCGACTTCTTCTCGATGCCTTCGCCCAAACCGTA